>JAPOOH010000066.1 GCA_026713505.1 Chloroflexota bacterium
GCGGGGCGAGAGTTATGCGAGAGTCTCCCTCGTAGGGAGAGGGGTCAGGGGCCCCGTCACACACTCCCACCAGGCTGCGGGGTTCCTGCCTGCGCAGGAACGACGGTGATCCGGCAGGCTCACCATGAGCGGGGGACGCCTGAGAGGATGTTGCGGGCTGAAGCGCGGGCTCCGCTCAACATGATAGGCGGCCCCCTCCCATGCCTCGCCCCACAGGCGAGGTTGTGCGCCAAAGCGCGAGCCTCCGCAGGAACGACGGGTACCCTTTCACAAGAACGAGGGAGGGCGACCGGCGGGAACGTGGCGAGTGCGCGCTGCCCGCGCGCTCTGGATTCCCGCTGGTGCGGGAATGACGGGGTTCCTAGCGGAGGGTTATCTCCGGCTTGCCGCGCTTCATGGCGACCCTTGAGACGACAGAGCGGAGGAGGTCGCGGCGGTCGGCGGCAGGGAGGGAGTCCCACTCGTTGAGGACCCTGGCGACGTTCGCCTCCAGGCGGTCGCGCGCGTCCGTGCAGTCGCCCGCCTGTTCGCCTAGCTCCTTCTTGTACACGCGGAGCTGCTCCAGGCCGCCGCGCAGCGGGGAGAGCGACATCGTCCCACTCGCGGCGCGCTGCACGCCCTCCATGAACTGGCGGTCGAGCGACTGTATCGCCGCCTCGGAGCGCGCCTTGTCGCCCACGAGCCACGAAACGTCGTTGGGGTCCTCGCCGCGCTCGCCGGCCGCAAGCCGCTCGCGCACGATGCCCACGACCTCCGCTTCCACGTCGTCGGCACGCATGGTGCGGTAGCTGCACTGGTTGCGGTTGATGCGGGACTGGCACTGGTAGTAGCGGTACTCAGCGCGCGCGCGCACGCCGTCGCGCCGGTTCCAGGTCTGGCGGCGCACGATGCCCAGCATCCGCTTACCGCAGTGGTTGCAGTAGAGGATGCCCGCGAGCAGGAACACCGGCGCGGGGTGCGAGTTCCGCTGCGAGGGGCTCCGCTCCTGCAGACGGTCCTGCGCCTGCCGGAATTCCGACGACGACACGATGGGCTGATAGCTGCCGGGTATGCGCATGCCGAACCGGTGGTAGGTGCCGATGTAGGCGGGGTTGCGGAGCACGTCCCGCACCGTCACGAGGCTCCAGCGGCGTCCGCTCCTCGTGCGGACGTTCTTCGCGTTCAGCGCGGCGGCCACGGAGCGGACGCTGCCTCCCGGCGCCAGGTAGAGCTTGAAGATCCTCTCTACGACCGGGGCCTCCTTCGGGGAGACGTGGAAGGCGCCGTCCACGGTGATGTAGTAGCCGTAGGGCGGCTTGCCGAGCCCGAGGCCCTTGGCGGCCTTCGCTATCATCCCCGCCCTGATGCGCTCGCTCCGCTGCGCCGACCTCCGTGAGCTGTTCAGTGCGTTCTGCAGCGGGTCCGGCAGGTCGAGGTCGTCGCAGACCACCTGCGAGGAGAGGGCGTCCATCTCCAGCACACGCTCCACCTGCTGTTCCAGTGTCGGGCCGAGGTGGGCGGCGTTCGGCGTGACGACGAGGTATGCCTGGCGGCTCTCCCGGATGAAGTCCGTCATCTTCCGCCAGCCGTTGCCGCCGCCCTCGCCCCTGGGGTCGGCGAACGTCCCGTGCGGGATGTGCAGCCTCGTTTCGCAGTACTCCTGGAACGCCTGGGACAGGCGCCTGGAGGAAGCATTGCCCTTCCGGGCCTTCGGGTCCACGGTGAAATAGCCTATCGCTCGCATCTTTCTACTCCACGGTGTTCTTCTGTTCGGACGCCTTTCCCCCGCAGGGGCCTTTGCGTAGTTGCCTTCAGCGCAGCGCAGTTCTTCCCACCCACCCGCCCGTATGCTTGTGGGGGACAGCCCCACGCTACGGGCTAAGGCCCGTGGCAGCGGGGCGAAGCCCCTCTGCACTCCCATTCGGACGATCAGACACACAGGCGAGGTTCCTGCCTCCCTGCCCGCTAAAGCACGGGACAATGGGGCAGCCCCACACCAACCGCCGGGCCCTCACTACGCGCTGAAGCGCGTTGGCCTCTCCTGAGGGAGAGGGCACCGGGCACCCGGGCGAGGTTCCTGCCTTCGCAGGAACGACGGATGTGCGGGAACGACGGTAGCTTGCTACTCCGGTAGCAGGATGCGCCCGCAGTTCGGGCATCGGACCGGGGACTGGGACGTGCGCACCTCCTGTGCCGTGCGCATCGGTACGCCGACGCGGCACGCGTTGCATGCGTTGTTGTGCATCTGGGCCACGGGGTGCGGGTGATTCCTGCGCACCCGCTCGTACAGCGCGACCTCGGGCGGCGGGGTGCGGGCGACGGCGTCCGCTCGCTGGCGTTCGAGGTCGGCAACCTCAGCCTGCAGGCGCTGCTGCTCATGTGTGAGCGACCGCTGCTCGGCCTGCCACGACGCTTTCAACTCCTCCAGCTCCCTGGCCGAGGCGTCGCGATCGCCTCGGGCGGTATCGAGCTCCACCATGACTTCGAGCAGCGCGTCCTCCTGCTGGCCGCGCTGTCGCTTGAGCATGTTGACGTCGGCCTGGAGGTCCTGCAGCTCGCGCGGGTTCACGACCACACCGCTGTAGAGCCGAGCCTCGGCGGCGTCCACGCGTTCCGTGAAACCGGCGATGACTGCGTCGAATTCCTGCTGACGCCCAAGCGCGGAGTCGACCTCTGTCTGCTCCGACGCCAGGCGGCGCGCCAGCGCGCGCAGCGCCGAGTCGTCGCCGAGCAGCGGCGCAATCTCGCCCAGCCTCGCATGCCGTACGGCGAGGTCGCCGTCGACCGATTGGAGCGTGAGCAGTTCACGGGTCGCGGGCATGGAGCGATTCTAGGAAGCGGGAACCTGCCTGTACATGAAAAAAGGATGCACGTTAGGGGCTGATGCGCTCGGCGCAGCGCGGGTCTTCCCACCCACCCGCCCGTACGCTTGTGGGGGACACTCCCAACTCCCCGGTCAGAGGGGAACGCCCTTCGCGCTCCCCAGGGCAGATACCCGACTCCCAAGGAGATTATCGGGAGGGTTCTCTGTAGGGATGCTTCTCGCACTGCGGATAGGCGCCAAATCGAGTAGCTCGGAAGCACGCATTGCAGGTCGGGTCGGGCGCGCTGCGCATGGACTCCGTCCAGCCGTCGGATGAGGCTTCGTACTCCTCGTAACATTCCGAGCAAACGAGGAGCCGTGCGTCCCGATCGGCTCTTCCGCCCATCGGGCTGGCCACGCGGTACAGCTGCTCAGCCTGCTTCCGGCATTCGTCGCAAGTAGCCTGCATGCCATCCCCCTTCAGTGCGGCCCCCTTCGTCCCACCGGGCCCTGCTACTCATCCGTCGTACCTAACCCGCTTGCCATGCGATGCCCAATGCAGCGCCCAGCGCCTCCGCCACGACGTAGGCGACTTCCTTCACGTCTGGCAATCCGCCGACCAGGGCGGCCAGCGAGGTCACCGGCCTGTCGCCGATGCCGCACGGGACGATGGGGTCGTAGGCGTGGAGGTCGGTCGCGACGTTCAGGGCGAAGCCGTGCATCGTGACGCCGCGTGAGACCCTGACGCCTATGGCGGCGATCTTGCCGCGCTCGGTCCACACGCCGGTCAGCCCCTCCTCGCGGTGCGCGGCGACGCCGTAGTCCGCCAGTGCAACGATGAGGGCGCTCTCGACGGCTTCCACGTAGCGCTTCGGTCCGAAGCCGAGGCCGGCCAGGGAGACGATGGGGTAGCCCAAGAGCTGCCCCGGCCCGTGGTAGGTCGTCTGCCCGCCCCTGTCGGTCTCGACGAGGGGGGCGTCGAGTTGGGCGAGGACGTGCTCCGGAACGGAGCGGCGTCCGGCGGTGTAGACCGGCGCGTGGCCCAGGAGCAGCAGGGTGTCGCCGCGCTCGCCGGCCACCCGCTCCTCGAGCAACTGGCGCTGGAGGTCCCACGCCCATGCGTAGTCGATGCCCTCGCCGAGCCAGTGCATCGTGCCGCGTCGGGGTTGCCCCCCCCTCGCCACCAGGGGAGGAGTGTGCCGCCCCTCCGGGCCGGCGGGCGAGGGTACTTGGTGGGAAGTGGAGCTCATGCAAACGCCTGTTAGACTCATCCTATGCCGGACTGGCTTCCACAGGTTGTCGCCGGATCCGTTATCACGACGGGTCTAACGTTGAGTGTAGCCGGTCTGGGATTGCTCATGCGTTATGCGCTCCGCAGGCACCGCAACCGCATAAGGGTCTCGCTCGCAACACACACAGAGCAATGGCCGGACCGGAGTATCCGCGTCAGCATTACCAATCACGGCAACACCCCCATCGTCGTTGATGCATGGACAGTCCATATGCCCTCGGAAGACCTGTTCCCAGAGCTGGCGAGCAGACTAGCCGAGAGAGAAGGTGGGGCAGAACCGCCACGCCCTAGGCGTTTCACTAGCGTCCGCCGTGCGGTCGGACGCATCCGGCACCGAGTATGCAGAATGGACCGTATAGCCACAACTAACGAACTCAGTAGGCTATTCGCCCATTCGTTCCTCAGCCAGCCAGACTGGCGGCACCAGCTACTCGAGCCAGGCACCACTCAACGCATCGAACCAGGAGAGAGCGCCGTAAGCAACTTCCCTCGAGCCGGTACAAACCAACAGACAAACATTGTGTCCGGCATCCAAAAACTTACCCTCATCCCTTCTTGTCACGTCGTCGGACACCGTCGCCGCATATGGGGTTGGCCCAGCATCATTGCCGATGGTCCGATGCCAATGACAGTCAAGATCAAGCCACCGCGGGTCGACATCGAGGACTAGCGCAGCTCGGCCGGATTACAGGGGCGAGGTTCCCGCCGGTGCGGGAATGACGAGCCCTCGGCCCTAGTGATGGAAGAGGCGGACGCCGGAGATGGCCATGGCGATGCCGTACTCGGCGCAGGCGGCGGCGACGTCGGCGTCGCGGACGGAGCCGCCGGGTTGTACGACGTACTTCACGCCGCTCATCGCCGCGCGGTCGATGTTGTCGCGGAACGGGATGAAGGCGTCGGACGCCATCGAGACGCCGGTGAGGGCATCCAACCACTCGCGGCGCTCGGCGGGCGTGAGGCGTTGGGGGACCTCCGCGAACGCTGCGCGCCAGACCTCCTCCTCAGCGGGGGCGAGGTCGTCGCGCAGGAAGCCGTCGACTGCGTTGTCGCGCTCAGGACGCCCGATGCCCTCCTTGAACGGCAGTCCCAGCGTCGCGGGATGCTGGCGCAGCCACCAGGTGTCGGCCTTGCCGGCGGCGAGCCGCGTGCAGTGGATGCGCGACTGCTGCCCTGCCCCGTTGCCGATGACCTGGCCGTCCAGCGCGAGGCACATGGAGTTGGACTGCGTGAACTTGAGCGTGACGAGCGCAACGGTGAGGTCGCGCACCGCCGACTCGGGCAGGCCTTCGTCCGCGCCGGTCACGGTGGCGAGTTGCGCGTTCCAGTCGGAGGCGCCGTTGCGGCCCTGCTGCATCCGCACGCCGAACACGGTGCGCGTCTCCTCGTCCGGGGGCTCGTAGGCTGCGTCGGCCTCCAGCATGCAGTAACGGCCGCCCTGCTTGGCGGCGAGCAGCTCTGCAGCCTCGGGCGTGTAGCCGGGTGCGATGATGCCGTCCGACACCTCGCGGCGTATCAGGCGGGCCGTCGACTCGTCGACGACGTCCGAGAGCGCGATCCAGTCGCCGAACGACGAGACTCGGTCGGCGCCGCGCGCACGGGCGTAGGCGGCCGCGAGCGGCGACAACGACGCGCCGTCGACGAAGTACGCCCGCGCGAGGGTGTCGCTCAGCGGCACGCCGACCGCGGCCCCTGCGGGGCTGACGTGCTTGAACGACGCCGCGGTGGGCATGCCGGTTGCGGCTCGGAGCTCGCGAACGAGCTGCCACGAGTTGAGCGCGTCCAGCAGGTTGATGAATCCGGGCGAGCCGTTGCGTACCTCGAACGGGAGGGCGCCCTGCTCGACGAACGCCCTGGCCGGGACCTGGTGGGGGTTCATGCCGTAGCGCAGGGTTATCTCAGACTCGGCCATGCTTGCTCACCTCTCGTCACGATGGTTGGCGCAGCCACCCAAACCCGCCCCCACAAATGGCCCTCACCCTGACCCTCTCCTGAGGGAGAGGGAGCCGGGCGCTCCAGGCGAGGTTCCTGCCTCCGCAGGAACGACGGATGCGCGGGCCCTACCCCAGCCCGATGCTCTCGTCGACGACCTCGAGTCGGGCCTTGACGGCGCTCAGGAAAGCCGCGGCGTCCGCGCCGTCGCAGACGCGGTGATCGAAGGTGAGGCAGAGGTTCATCATGGAGCGCACGGCGATGGCGTCGCCCTCGACGACGACGGGACGCTTCACGATCGCTTCTGTCGTCATGATCGCGGCCTGCGGGTGGTTGATGATGGGCACGGAGACGACGGAGCCGAGCGCGCCGGTGTTGTTGAGTGTGAACGTCCCGCCTTGCACGTCCTCGATGCCGAGCCTGCCCTGGCGCGCGCCATCGGAGAGGCGCCGCAGTTCCGCGGCGATGGCCGCGATGCTGAGCGTGTCGGCGTCGTGCAGCACGGGCACCATCAGCC
This sequence comes from Chloroflexota bacterium, assembly GCA_026713505.1. Classification (GTDB taxonomy): domain Bacteria; phylum Chloroflexota; class Dehalococcoidia; order Lucifugimonadales; family Australimonadaceae; genus Bin16. The sequence goes on from JAPOOH010000066.1 coordinate 6,520, forward strand.
CGGCATCGGTCGCGACGGCAACCGCGAGGTTGACGCGGTTGTTGAGCGTGATGTGGCCGTCGTCCCAGCGCGCGTTGAGGCGCGGGTGCTCACGCAGCGCGGCGGCAACCGCGCCCGCGGCGAACGGCAGGGACGTGAGCGGCACGCCGTGCCGCTGCTCGAACGCAGCCTTGAGCGCGTCCCGCGCCCGCACGAGCCGGGTCACATCCGCCTCCACCATCGCCCACGCGGCGGGAATCTCGCGGGCCGAGCGGGCCATGTGCTCCGCGATGATGCGGCGAACGGGCGTCAGGGGCAGGACAGAGGTTTCTGCAACTGCTGGCTCTGGCTCGGTGGGAGCGACATCTTCGGCCGCTTCCCCTTCCTCGGCAGTCTCGGGCGCAGCCTCGACTTCTGTGGCTGCTTCCTCCTCCGCCGCGGCCTCTGCAGGTTCCTCGGCTTCCGTGTGCGCTGCCCACGCACGTGTGGCGTGATCGCCACCTGGGATTCCCGCCTGTGCGGAAATGGCGGGGCTTGGCGGCTCGGCCTGGACTGGAGGCTGTGCCGCGGCTTCCGCAGGCTGCTCTGCCTCTTCCCCGGATGCGGGCTGTTCCGCCGCCACCTCAGGTTCGGCTTCCGCGGAAATTTCCTCACCCTCGTCCTCACGCACGAAGAGAGGGGGCGCCTCTTCGTATGCGGACGGGGGCTGCTCTACTGCCTCTGTCACGACCGCATCCGCCGTGCCCTCACCCTCGTCCTCTCCCACGAGGAGAAGGGGCGCCTCTTCGTATGCGGGCGCGGGTTGCTCCACTGCCTCAGTCACGACCGCTTCAGCAGTGCCCTCTCCTTCGCCCTCTCCCGCGAAGAGAGGGAATGCCTCTGCGTCTTCCGGTGCAGGTTGCCCTGGCGCAGTCGCTTCCGCTGCAGCCTCCCCGGGTACCTCCTCTGGTGCAGCCTCCTCCGCCGCGCTCTCCTGCTTCGCGGGTGCGCTCAGGCGGTTCACGGCTTCCAACAGGTCCTTGCTGGTGATGCGCCCCCCCGTGCCGGTGCCCTCGAGCATCGAGAGGTCGATGCCGTACTGCGCCGACAGCCTCGCCACGAGCGGCGAGATGACGTGGCGGCGGTCCGGCGCCGCGACGCTGGGCTCTGCTTGCTCGTGCACATGCTCGTGCTCGGCGAGCGCCTCATCCTGCAGCGCATCGGGGCGCCCCTCGCCGCGTTCGCCGGAGCCGGTCGGGCCTACGCTGCGGACGCTGTCCATGAACTCGAACCGTTGGGCCGCTTCCTCGCCGTCACCGGCTTCCGGCGCCTCGGCGCCCTGCGCGTCAGCACCCTGTGCGGCTGGCATCGCCCACGCGCCGCCGACCCGTGCGGGGTCGTCTTCGTGGGAAGCTTCGGAGGTGGGCACGGCATCGCTCTCTTCCGTCAGAGCACCCTCACTCTCCGCGTCAGGTGGTCCGTCACTCCCAACCCCACTCCCCTCCACGTGCGCTGCCCACGCGCCCTGGGTCCCCGCCTGTGCGGGGCTGACGGAGGCGGACGATTCGTCGCCGTCCACGTCCATCTCGCAGATGGGCTGGCCCATCGGTACGGTCTCGCCCTCTTCGGCCAGCGCACGGACGAACACGCCCGTGTACGGCGAGGGGGCTTCCATGCTGACCTTGTCGGTGACAACCTCGACCAGCGGGGCGTACTTCTCGACGCGCTGCCCCGGCTCCACCAGCCACTTGCCGATGACGCCCTCCGTCACCGATTCGCCCACCTGCGGCAGTTCGATAATCGTGATCATGCCTACGATTTCCTCTGTGCTACCGGTTCACTCTCGCCGTCCAAACAGGGGGAACACCCCCCACTTCCCCGCCGCAGTACCCTCTCCCTGGCTTTCTCCCCTTGCAGGGAGAGGGAATCAAGCCCTCGCTTCAGGATGCTCAGTACGCCACCAGTTCCCTGAGCTTGGCCGCTATCTTCTCCGCCGTGGGCATGTAGGCCGCTTCCAGCGTAGGCGCGAACGGCATCGCGGGGATCTCTGGCCCCGCGCAACGCATCACCGGGGCGTCCAGGTCCTCGAATGCGTGCTCCGCTATCAGCGCGCTGACCTCTGAGCCCACGGAGACGGCGGCATTGTCCTCGTGCACAACGAGCGCCTTGCTCGTCTTGCGCACCGACGCAAGGACCGTCTCGGCGTCGAGCGGTCGCAGCGTGCGGAGGTCGACGACTTCGACGCTGATGCCTTCGCCCTGCAGGTCGGCTGCCGCCTGCAGCGAATAGTGGAGGGTGAGGCCATAGGTGATGATCGACGCGTCCGTGCCTTCCCGCTTCACTTCCGCGGAGCCGATGGGGACGACGTAGTCCTCGTCCGGCGTCTGGCCGCGCACCGAGCGGTACGTCCGCTTGTGCTCCAGCACGATGACCGGGTCCTCGTCGCGAATGGCGGCCTTCAGCAGGCCCTTCGCGTCGTAGGGGGTCGCCGGAGCGACCACCTTCAACCCCGGAGTGTGCGCGAAGTACGCCTCGACGCTCTGGGAATGGTAGAGGCCGCCGCGGACGTGCCCGCCGTACGGAGAGCGCAGGACCATGGGCACATGCAGCTTGCCGTTGGAGCCGTAGCGTATCCGCGCGGCCTCGCCGATCATCTGGTTGACGGTGGGCCAGATGAAGTCCGCGAACTGCACCTCGGCGATGGGGCGCAGACCGGAGAGCGCGGCCCCTACCGCGATGCCGGCTATCGAGGCTTCGGCCAGCGGCGTGTCGATGACGCGCTCCTCGCCGAATTCGTCGATCAAGTCCTTCGTGGCGAGGAAGACGCCGCCCCGGCGCCCCACGTCTTCGCCCATCACGAACACGGACCCGTCGCGCTGCATCTCCTCGCGCATCGCTTCGCGTATCGCATCTATGACGGTAAGCACTGCCATCGTTACGTCTCGCTCGTCACGTGCCGGAACACGTCCTCGTCGCTGGGGAACGGCGCGGACTCGGCGGTCTCAGTCGCCACGTTAACCTCATCCCGCGCGCGCTTCTTCATAGCGGCGTCGCGCTCCTCCGAGAGCAACCCCGAGCCGGAGAGGAGCGTGTGGAGCTTCTCCAACGGGTCGCGCTTACGGGCTTCCTCTATCTCCTCGCGGTCGCGGTAGACGGTGTCGTCGTCGTCGCTGGTGTGGGGCAGATAGCGCTCCACGTCGAACTCGACAACGCTGGGGCCGCCCCCTATCGCCGCAAGGCGTATCGCGTCCGACGCCGCCTGGTATGAAGCTCGCACGTCGGTGCCGTCGACCGTGATGCCCGGCATCGCGTAGCCGCTTGCACGAAGGGCGAAGCGCTCGATCGCCATCTGGCGGGAGAGCGGCACGGAGATCGCGTACTTGTTGTTCTCCACGAAGAAGACGATGGGCAGCTTGTGGATGGAGGCGAAGTTCATCGCCTCGTGCACCTCGCCCTGGCTCGTGGTGCCGTCGCCGAAGAAGCAGGCGACGACCGTATCCTCGCCGCGCATCTTCACGCCGAGCGCCCAGCCGACCGCCTGGGGCACA
>JAPOOH010000067.1 GCA_026713505.1 Chloroflexota bacterium
AGGCCCTCATCCGCAACTTCGTGGAGGGCATCGAGGTCAATGGAGACGAGGCCGTACTGACGTACACCGTGCCCATGCCCAGCGACGGCGTGAGGCGAGAAAAGGCGTCGGTTCTTGATTTCGTCCAGTCCAGCCCACCAAACTTGACGATAGACAGAACCATCCGCCTGACCACCTCGGTCGGCAGACGCCCCTCGCCCGCAGCCGCACTCTTCATCATGCCGAGGAACTGTTCCATCCCGGCCACCTTCTGAATATAGCCGGCCGCACCGCTATGGATTGCGACCACCAGGCTCGGAACCGAAAGGCGGGACCAGGAGTCTTAGTCGTGATCTTCAAGGAATCTCCACAATTGCCTGCCATATTGGCGCGAGCAGGTCTAGACTGCACGGGCGCCGTACAGACCTCCAAGCAAGCGCTGTGGCCGGATTGTGCGGCCAATCAACGCCAGGAGGACACTTGGGAAACCTGATTGCCGATACCATTGAAGACCTCCATCCCATAATCGTCCACTTTCCGATCGCCCTCCTCGTACTGCTAGCAGTTCTGACGGTCTACGTAGTCGTGAGACCCGGAACTGGGATGCTTCAAACCACGTGGCTGCTTCTTGTGATCGGAACTCTCGGCGCCATGGCCGCTACGGTTTCGGGACTTATCTCTCACTTTCCATATGAGGAGACGGAGCTACACGGAGTCATTGAGAAGCATCAATGGTGGAGTTTTGGGGTCACTGCACTCTTCATTTCCGCTACCATCTGGCGTTTTATCTCTCGTCGAAGCGGGACCGATTGCGGAGGATCCGTCCCTTTCCTGGCGTTCGTCGCCGTAGGAACGGGTCTCTTGGTCATGTCTGGTATCACAGGCGGAGACCTCGTCTTCGATTACGGGATCAACGTGAGAGGTGTTAACCCTCTATTGGGTCAATAGGATTCGAAAGCGGACTCCTGCACTGACTCAGCGCTCAATACAGTGTGATCCGCTGCGGATCGTTATCTCCCTGCAAACAGTGCAGCGGTAGTTCCTTATCCACTTCTCAAAGACGGTTCTGCCTACCGTCAAGACAGGTCCACCACCAGTTACCGAACTCATAATCCTGCGGTTCAGGGCGACCTCTGGCCGCACCGACTCTCGCCTTCGTGCTATTCTCCAGCGCGGTCTAACTCGTGAGGCGGAGTCGAAGATGCGTCTAAGCGGCTTGTTTCCGGTTGTCGTGCTGTTGCTGGCCCTGCTCCTGTTTCCGGGCTGCACCGGAGAAGAGGTCACGGACGGCCCGGCGACTCCTACTTCTGCCCCCGGGGCCACGGCCACTCCTCAACCGGAGACCGGTGAAGTCCCCGGGGCGACACCGACGGCTCCATCCGAAGCGGAGGCCGAGCACGTCTACCGGATCGGCATCGCAGAGGACCTGACCACCACCAACCACTGGGCTTACCTGGGGCCGGACGGGACCGTATGGAACGGCTACGTGCTCGGCGGAAGCAAGCCGGCGCTCTACGCGTATTCGGCCCGGAGGTACGACTGGGTCCCATCGCTGGCCGCCGATTTCCCCACTCCGCTCGAGGAGGAGGAGGTGGAAGGCGAGACGCTCTGGACCACGGAGGTGGAACTGCTGGAAGGCGTGAAGTGGAGCGACGGCAGCGACGTTACCGCCGAGGACTTCGCCTTCACGGCCAATACCGCTGTGGAGATGCAGCTCACCGGCAACTGGCCTTCCATCGTGGACCCGAAGTTCTTCGACCACGCAGAGACTGACGGCCCGTACCGGCTCAAGATCTTCTTCAAGCAGAAGCCGGGCCTGGCGCGATGGCAGTTCGGGCTGGCGTTCATGCCCATCTTCTCCAGGTCCTACTGGGAGCCGGTGGTGGACGAGGCCCGGCAGGCCGGCGACACCACGGAGCAGCAGAAGCTGCTGTTCTCCCACGTCCCCGAAGGCGAACCGAGCGCAGGGGGGTTCACCTTCGGTCAGTGGGAGCGGGGCGCCTTCGCGGAGAAGGACAGGAACCAGGACTACTCCTTCGCCGGGACGGAGGTTGCGCTGTACGCCAACGGTGCGTACTCGAGCATCACCACCGGGCTCACCGAGTTCACGGCCTACGGTGAACCCGGGGGCGAAACGGTACTGGAATACGTGGAAGGCCCGTTCGCGGCAGGCACCATCTACTCCATCTACGGTAGTCAGGACGCAGCCGTACTGGCCCTCAAGAAGGGCGACATCGACTTCATGCTGAACCCGCTGGGGCTGTCCAAGGGGCTCCAGGAACAGCTGGCGGGAGAGGATGGCCTGACAACCATCGAGAACGCATCTGACGGCGTCCGCTACCTGGGATTCAACTTCCGCAGAGCGCCCATGGACAACAGGGCCTTCCGGCAGGCAGTTGCAACCCTGATAGACAAGGAATTCCTGGTGGACACCGTGCTGCAGGGCGTAGCCCTCCCCATCTACACGATGGTGCCGGAGGGCAACGGCGCCTGGTACAACGCCGACGTACCGCTCATCGGGCGGGGACTCACCCGCCAGGAGCGCGTCGACAGGGCTGTAGAGCTGCTCAAGGAAGCAGGTTTCACCTGGGAGACAGAGCCCCGCGTCAGCGAGGACGGCAATTTCATCGAACAACGCGGTGAGGGGCTGAAGATGCCCAACGGCGAGCCGGTACCGGCGATGGAGGTGCTCGCCCCCAGTGCGGGGTACGACCCGCTTCGCTCCACGTTCGCCATCTGGATCGAGCGATGGCTGAGCGAGGTGGGCATCCCCTTGCGGGCCAACCTCACCGGCTTCAACGTCATCGTCGAGAAGGTGTTCGAACAGCAGGACTTCGACATGTGGATCCTCGGCTGGGGCCTCACCCCCTTCCCGGACTACCTCGACTCGTTCTTCCACAGCCGTCATTCGGCACTGGAAGGGTACAACGCCGGCGGGTACGACAACCCCGACTTCGACCGACTGGCCGACGGACTGCTCTCCGCGACCGACGTGGAGGCAGCGCGTCGACAGGCCTTCGAGATGCAGGCATTCCTCGCGGAAGACCTGCCCTACGTGGTGCTGTTCGACACTCCGATAGTTGAAACCTACCGGAGCGAGCGGATCGACTTTCCCTACACTGACACCTGGGGCGGTCTGCAAAGCGTTTCCGGGATGCCGACCCTGGTGGACTTCAGGTAGCCTTCTCGGCAGTCTCCAGCGTCCGGTACGTTCATCCCGGACGCATGGTAGGGGAGCACCACCCTGAACATCGCGTCGAGCAGTCAGGACTGATGACAGGCTACCTGGTCAGGCGAACCGGGCAGATGGTGCTGACGCTGTTCCTCATCATCACGTTCACCTTCTTCCTGGTGCAGGCCCAGCCGGGGGACTACGCTTCCTTCTACGTGCTCAACCCCGACCTCCCGCCCGAGGTGAAGGACCAGATCAGGACCGCGTTCGGGCTGGACAAGCCGGTGTGGCAGCAGTACCTCATCCATCTCAAGAACACCTTTACGGGCAACCTCGGGGTCTCCTTCGGGAATTTCCCAAGGCCCGTGCTGGACGTACTGGCGGAGCGCGTGCCCCGGACGCTGGTGCTGTTCCTCACGGCCACTGCCGTGTCCTTCTACATCGGGTTCTTCCTGGGCAAGGCCATCGCCTGGCGCCGGGGCGGCCTGTTCGAGTACGCCGCCACCATCTCGGGGGCGATGTTATTCACCGCCTTCACTCCGGCTTTCGCCCTGATGATGATCTGGGCCTTCGCCTTCAAGCTGGGCTGGTTTCCGGTGGGCAAGTTCCTGGACCCCCTGGTGTGGCGGGGGGCCGATGTCAGCGCCAACTACGTTTTCGGCAATATGCTTCTCAGCGCGGCGGCCTTCATCACCTTTGCACTGCTGGTGATGCTGTGCCTCAAGAGGTTCGGACGAAGAGTGCCGTCGGTGGTGGCCTTTCCGGTGGTCCTTGGCGGCGCGCTGGTCATCGTGGCGGTCTGGGCCCTCTCCGGTATCGGCGGGTTGGCCTTGGATATCGTCAAGCACATGGTGCTGCCCGTCGCCACCCTCACGCTCATCTCCTTCGCCGGGACCATGTTGCTTACCCGCAACAGCATGCTGGAGACCATCCGCGAGGACTACGTGATGGCCGCGAGGGCCAAGGGCCTGCCGGATAAGCAGGTGCGTGACCGCCACGCCGCCCGGAACGCCATGCTGCCCATCGTGACCAGCCTGGTCTACAGCCTGATATTCGCCATAGATGGGAGCGTGATTATAGAGAGTGTCTTCTCCTGGCCGGGCACCGGCTTGACCCTTCTCCAGGCGGTGAGGAGCGAAGACCTGCCCCTGGTCATGGGCGCCATGCTCTTCATAGGGACGCTCTCGCTCCTGGCGCACGTCATAGTCGATGTCCTGTACGTCTACCTCGACCCCAGGATCCGCTACCAGTGAATACTTCAGGACCGGTCGCCCCCATACCCACCCCGGAATTCGGGGTCGAAATCGGCCGCGGCAGGGTGCGTTTCGTGCTGGCGCGACTGCGACTGATGTGGCGGTCGTTCAGGAACGGTTGGGGCATCTTCATGGAGAGCCGTATGGGCAGGCTGTCCCTGTTCACCATAATCGCCTTTGCCCTCATGGCGGCCGCTCATCCCATACTGATGGCGTTCGTCTGGGACCCCGCCACCTACGACCCCGTGACCGGCTACTCCTTCGACCAGGTGGAGCAGCCCGCTCCGCCGAGCTGGAAGCATCCCCTGGGGACCGATCCGTTGGGCCGGGACGTGTTGAGCCAGCTGCTCTTCAGCACCCGCTCCGAGTTCGTGCTGGGGATAACCGCCGCACTGGTGACCGTGGGCATCGCAACCTTCGTCGGGGCGGTTGCCGCCTACTACGGCAGGCTGGTGGATTCCTTCTTCATGCGGCTGGCTGACCTCATCATCGCCCTGCCGGCCATATCGCTGCTGATAGTGCTGAGCGCCCTCTTCCACCTGAACCTCTTCTACCTGGCGCTGATCATCGGCGTGCTGGGCGGCTTCGGGGGGACGGCCATCATCCTGAAGTCGCAGGCGCTCAGCATCAAGGTGAAGCCCTTCATCGAAGCCGCGAGAGTGGCCGGCGGCGGCGACTTCCACATCATATTCGTCCACATCATCCCCCACCTGTTGCCCCTGGCCCTGCTCTACATGATGTTCACCGTCACCAGCGCCATCTTTGCCGAGGCCGTGCTGTCGTTCCTCGGCCTCCTGGACCTCAGGATGAGCTGGGGAATCATGATTCACACCGCCAACACCGGCGGCTATCTGTTGGGCGGCACACGGTACTGGTGGCTGATAGTGCCTGCCGGGGCCTCCATCACCCTTCTCTGCAGTGCGTTCTACCTGGCAGGACGGGCCCTGGACGAGGTCGTGAACCCCCGGTTGAGGCAGCGCAATGACTGACCGGAGCGACTCCTTGCTGAAGGTGGATGGCCTGAGCCTGAGCTACCAGACCAGGCAGGGAGAGCTGCAGGCCGTCCGGGACGTCAGCTTCGAGTTGGCCCGTGGCTCCGCTCTGGGCCTGGTGGGGGAGTCCGGCTGCGGAAAGACCACCGTCGCCAACTGCCTCATGCGCCTGCTGCCAGACAACGCGCGGATCTCGGCTGGCCGGGTGCTCCTGGACGGGCAGGATGTCCTGCTCCTGACCGAGGAGGAGATGCGGCTCCGGCGGTGGCGGCGCATCTCCATGGTCTTCCAGGCCGCCATGAACGTTCTGGACCCCGTGTACCGGGTGGGCCAGCAGATCATCGAAGCCATCGAGACACACGGCGTCGAGTCCACTGACATCGGAGCCAGGGAGCGGGTGGCCCGTCTGTTCAGGATGGTGGGGCTGGACCCCCAGCTGATGGAGCGTTACCCCCATGAGTTCAGCGGCGGTATGCGCCAGCGGGCCGTCATCGCCATGGCCTTGTCGTGCGACCCCGACCTGATGATCGCCGACGAGCCGACCACTGCCCTGGACGTGATAGTCCAGGACCGGATACTCCGCGAGCTGAAGGCCATTCAGCAGCCACTCGGCATGAGCATCATCTACATCAGCCACGACATAGCGGTGGTCGCGGAGGTGACGGACGTGGTGGGAGTGATGTACGCCGGGCGCCTGGTTGAGATGGGGGACACCGCCGACGTGTTCCGGGCCCCCGCTCATCCCTACACCGCGGCGCTGGTGTCTTCATTCCCCAGCGTCAGCGGGGAGAGGCGTCCATTGACCAGCCTCCCCGGCGAGCCGCCGAACCTCTCTGACCTGCCCCCGGGCTGCCCGTTTCATCCCCGCTGCGCCTACGCCACGGACGTATGCCGGACCGAGTACCCGCCCCGGGCCGCGTCCGGCAGTCGTTGGGCCGCCTGCTGGCACCCTCTGGACGCAACGCTGGTCCCGCAGAGTTGACGTATGGCAAGCGCAAGCAACACCCCTGAGACCCCGAATGCCCAGGCCGCTGGCTCCAGCGCTCCGGACGGCGAGCCATTGCTGGCGGTTCACGGCTTGACCAAACTGTTCCCGGTGGGCGGCGGCCCCTTTCGCAAGCCCTCGAGCTTCATTCATGCCGTTGACGATGTGACCTTCCGGTTGGGACACGGAGAGAGCCTCGGGCTGGTGGGCGAGTCGGGCTGCGGCAAGACCACCGTAGGCAAGCTGCTGGTCAAGCTGCTGGAACCCACCGGAGGCGAGATACTCTTCCGGTTCGCCGGCGACTCGGCTGGCGCTGCGACTGAGGCTCCCTGGGATTCCGCCGCCATCAGTGGACGGCTGTTGCGCTCCTGCGGCAGGCGTGTGCAGATGATCTTTCAGGACCCGTATGCGTCCATGAATCCCCGGCGCACCATCTACGACATCATCTCCGAGCCGCTGTCGGTGCAGGGCATGGGCGACGTTCAGTATCGGGTCGACCGCGTGCTGGAGATACTGACGCTGGTGGGCCTTACGCCGGCAGGAGGGTTCCTGTTCCGGCACCCCCACGAACTCTCGGGTGGGCAGCGCCAAAGGGTAGCCATCGCCCGCGCGTTGGTGATCCGCCCATCCTTCGTGGTTGCGGACGAGCCGACCTCCATGCTGGACGTTTCCAGCAGAACGGGGGTGATGTCCCTGATGCAGGACCTGGCCACTGAACTGGGGGTGGCCTACCTGTACGTCACGCACGACCTGGCGGTGGCGCGCTACATGTGCCACCGCATCGCCGTGATGTACTCGGGGAAAGTAGTGGAACTGGCTGAGACGGAGGAGTTGCTTCGCAATCCGCTGCATCCGTATACGAAGGCGCTGTTGTCTGCGGTGCCCGTGCCTGATCCGGGACACCGCAGACAGCTGCCGGACATTCGCGGCGATCTTGGCACTCCGATAGATCCGCCCTCCCGCTGCCGGTTCCACGAAAGATGCCCCGCCGCTACCGAGCACTGTCTGGACCACCCCCATCCCCCCATGGAAGAAAAGACTCCCGGCCATCTCGTGGCCTGCTACGAGGTTTGAGCAGCCAGCCCCGGGTGATGCTTCTCCGGGTGCACTGGCCGGTGATGTGGGCGGTGCCGGGTAACGGCGGTGTCAATGCCGCTGGCGATGGGTTGTCGCTATGTGGCCGCGGGGCGGTCGTTGTCCCTCACCACTATCTCCAGGTACACGGGCGATTCCGGGTTGTAGGGCTGTGAGACCCCAGGTGTGTAGTAGCGCGGCTGCAGATGGACTCCGATGTAACCGTCCGGCTCGGGCGTGTCGTCGTCCTCCGTGGGGATCGACAGGACAGCCTCAGCTTCACCCGCCGCGAACCGCAACTCCCCTATCTCGTAGTCCAGCAGGAACCGGCCTTCCAGGAAGAAGTCCAGGTTCAACGCGAGATCGGACGAGAGACCGCCGACCCGTGTGAAGGTGAATACGGCAGGTTCACCCTCGGTGATGGAGTCCGGCGCCGTGAAGGACACCACCGGGGCGTCGTCGCGCATTGCGGGTGGGACCTCAGGTGTCCCGGCGGAGGCGATAGAGGCGAATGCGGCGATAACAGCCGCTACCGCGAGCAAGGCTCCAAGTCTGATGGTGTGAACGAACATTTGAGCCTCCTTCGAGCGAAGTATGCCGGGTTGAATATCCCTTCAACTACTATTGTAACAATATGCGTACCTGATGATTGATTCTGATGGAAGGATGAGATTCGGCAGTGCCAACTGTGATTATGGTGGCGGGTTTTTCCGAAGGATTGCTGCACAAGCAGTGGCTCGATAGTGGCTCGGGTGTCCGTCTACAAATGGAGACCGGTGCTGCTCAAATTTCCAATAATGATATAATATAATGTCAGGGAAGGTATTCTACCGCTGGAGCCGGCTTATTCTTCCTGTTATCCCTCGTTGTACACAGGATCGATTTTCTCGCAGTCAGGCGAGTCACTCATTACGTCTCGGACCACATGAGACTGCGCGACCTGCAGTCGCTCGTGCCCTAAGAGGCGGCGTCCGGGCAGGCGCCGTGCGCGATGTGGTGCGCAATGTCGCCGGGGAAGAGCCGGATGGCCGACGTGAGCGATGGGAACGGCATGGAGATGAGGCTGCACAAGCCTTTGCCCTGGGTGTAAGCAGCGAGGCGCGGTATCTGGTCGACGAGCTGCTGCGTGGCCTGGCCGCTCCTTACCTGCGTCACGATCTTCGCCAGCGTCTGCGTTCCCATGACGCACGCCGGACATTGGCCGCACGACTCACGCATGAAGAATCCAGCTATGTCGTCGAGCGCCTCGACGACGCACTCATCTTCCTCGAGGACCCGAAGCACGCCGCAGCCGAGCGCGGAGCCCTTCGCCGCGAGCGGCTCTCGGTCGAGCGGGACGTCGAGGTCGTCCGCGCCGAGCCAACCGCTCGACGGCCCGCCCGGCAGGACGGCCCGCACGCGCTTGCCGCTCGCCAGCCCTCCGCCATGCTCGTCGAGGAGCGTCCGCAGCGTCGTGCCGGTAGGCAGCTCAACGACGCCGGGCCTGCGCAGGTTCGCAGGAAGGGTGAAGAGCATCGTTCCCGGGTTGTCTGGGGCGCCGATGCCACGGAACCACTCCGGCCCGTTGCGGACGATGGCCGGGACGCAGGCGAAGGTCTCGACGTTGTTCACGACGGTCGGCTTGCCGTGCAGCCCGGCGGACGTGGGAAAGGGGGGCTTCTCGCGGGGCAGCGCCTTGCGGCCCTCGATCACCTCGAGCGCCGCCGTATCCTCGCCCGCGACGTACTCAGGAGGTCCCGCGTGGACGCGCAGCCGCAGCGCGGGACCGGACCCGCCGGCCTGCCCGCCGAACAGCCCGGCGGCCGAAGCCTCGGCGATCGCCTCCTCGAGTTGCGCGATCGCGCGATCGAACAGCGCGTTGACGTAGAAGACGGCCTCCTCGGCCCCGACGGCACAGGCGGCGAGCGCGACGCCCTCGATCACCTTGTGCGGGTAGCGCTCCAACAGGAGCTGGTCCTTTGCGCTTCCCGGTTCGTCCTCGCCGCCGTTGGCCACGACGTATCTCGGTGTGTCCGGCGCGGACGCGGCGAGTGCCCACTTCCGGCCGACGGGGAACCCGGCGCCTCCGCGTCCGCGCAGGCCCGCTGCCGCGACGGCGTCGAGCACGGACTGCGCACCTGACGCGCGAGCCCTTGTGAGCGCGGCATAGCCGCCGTCCGCGCGGTAGGCCTCAAGCCCCTCAGGGCCCGCGCCGGCGTCTCGAGTCAGGAGGATGGGCTCCATGCGGCTAGAACTGGATGAGCCCGGCATCGAGGATGGTGAGGATCAGGTCGCGCAACGCTGGGTCGACGTCAGCGGTGAGATGTTCCACCTCGGGGCCGCCCATGCAGTGCGCGGCGATGGCCTCGGCGTCGGAGAGCCGGCATCCCTTGTACCACGTGCCCTGCGGGTAGAGGACGATGTTCGGGCCCTCCTCGCAGGCGCCGAAGCACAGGTGCGGCATGACCTGCACCGGGCTGTTGGCGTCCGCGAGCAGGCGGGCGATCTCCTCGCCGATGGGGACCGAGCCCCGGGACTCGCAGTCGATGTTGTGGCACACCAGGCAGGTGTGGACCTCAGGGCTTCGCTCCATCCCATCTCCCTGCCGCAACGCTCGCGGTAGTGCGCCCCGCCGGAGCGACGCGCGGACCACGCGGCCTGCTGCCGCGGGCCCTCGCCTCGTCGCCCTGGGCCGGGGGCATCGGGCAGGCGAGTGCCTCCGCGTCGGCGGCAACGCCCGCGGGTGTCACCGCGAGATCATCTTGGCGCTCTGGCGCTCCCGCTCAACGTGGATATAGGGCATGTTCTCCTCTATGTCCCGGATCGTGAACATCGGGTCCTCGCCCCGCTCGACCTTCTGGACGTTCTCCATGAGAAGCCTGTGGTAGAGGATGACGCCCTTATCCGACGTAGCCAGGTGCTCCCTGGTCCGGTCGCTGATCGGCCCCTGGCCGACCCAGGCCGCCTCGTCCTGGTGGGAAACGTCGGGCCACTCGACGCGTCCGTAGGCGTCCCAGGTCAGCTCGAGGTGCTGCACCGGGACGCTGGTCTGCGGTTCGTCGTCGGGCTTCATCGGCGAGCCTCGGTAGCGGACGTGCATCGTGTTCGTATCGTCGATGGGCACACGGATCTGGAGCCCGTAGGAGTCGCCCACGCCCTGGATCAGCGTGTGGGGGAAGATGAACGGGTGGCCGACAACCCAGTCGTCGGCATCGATGGGGTCGCCCTCGAGCAGGCGCCGCTTGTAGATGCCGTACTCGAAGACGTCGAACTCGATCTTGAGGTGCTTCGCCGTGGCGACCTTGCGGTCGATGCCGTGCTTGCGGTTCCAGTAGTCGCCGAAGTAGCCGTGCAGGTGCTCGAAGTGGACGGGGTCTAGCGAGTTGTCGTTGCACTGCACCCAGTTGCACGGCAGGGGCCGCATGATGACGCTCCGACGCCAGTCGTCGCGTACGAGCAGCTCGAGGCGCGGCAGCAGCGGGGTCGTCTCGGGCGGCCCGAGGTAGGCCCAGAGCAGGCCGCCCAACTCCTGCACCTGGTAGGCCGTGATCTTGAGCGGCAGGCAGGCGGGCTCGAAGGGCATGTCGACAACCCTGCCCTGGACGTTGTAGGTCCAGCCGTGGTAGGCGCAGCGCAGGCCGTTCTCCTGCGGGATGCCGTAGGCGAGGCTGATGGCGCGGTGCGCGCACGCCTTGCCGATGAGGCCGACGTTGCCCTGCAGGTCGCGGAAGAGGGTCAGGTCTTCGCTGAGGAGGCGCACCGGCTGCACCGGGTCGTCGTCCAGGTCAACGGTGGCCGCGATGGGCCACCAATAGCGCCGCAGCAACTCGCCCATCGGCGTGCCGGGGCCGGTCTGGGTCAATCGTTCGTTCTGCTCGACTGTCAGCATTCTTTCCCCTCCTGCGGGCCGGCTACGAACGTCGTTTCCCTATGCTACTCTCGCTGGCGCCTCTCCGGGAGCGTCGCCTACAGGCGAAGCGTGGACATCTCCTCGTCGGTCAGGTTCCGGAGGAACTCGGCGAGGCACGTCACCTCGTCCACCTCGTGCGGCTCCCAGTCCGGCTGGTTGGCCGGCACGCTGTCGAGCAGGACCACCGCCTCGGCGAACTCCTCTCTCGAGATCAGGTCGCGTGCCTGCGCGATGAGTTCCTGGGCCGCGCTGCTCATGTTGTACACCTCGTGGGCTGCTGCCGTCGGCATCCGACGATATCCCGGTCCGGGACGCCCGATGGCCCGGTGTTGCCGATCGGCCCCATGGTACCAAGGGGGCCTACGCCCCGACCACATTGAGATATTTCCAGCGTCCCGGGTTTTCGTGATGAGCACGCGCATTTGACGTCCCTCCAGCGCCTCCCTACACTCGAAGTTGTCTTCCGGCCGATTCGCTTAACGGGGAACAGGCGGCTTGCCGAAGCCGCCGGAGGAGTCCAGCGATGGCACGAGATTACCGGGTGGTTTCTGCTGACTCTCACCTTGACCTTAATCCTGAAGTGTGGAGGCACCGGGTCCCGGCCAGATGGAGAGACCGGGCGCCTGTTCGGGTCGTCATGTCCGACGGGTCGGATGCCGTCAGTTGCGACGGCAGTGAGCCGGACACGATAGGACTCACCCGGAACGTCGGGGTCCCCTTCGAGGAGATACCCTTCCAGGTCTCCAGGTTCTCGGAGCCGGTCGGTAATGGCACGCCTGAACTGCGGATAGAAGAGCAGGACCGCGACGGCATCGACGCGGAGGTCATGTTCACGTGGGCGGACGGTCTGTTCCGGAAGGCGAAGGACGATGAGCTGTATCTCGCCCTCGTGCATGCCTATAACGAATACATCGCCGAAGAGTACGTGTCTTTCGCCCCTGACAGGCTCTTCCCCAACGGGATAATTCCTACTACGGGCATCGAAGACTCCGTGCAGGAGCTCGAACACTGCGTTGAGCTCGGGTACAAGGGTATAACGCTGAATACCTTCCCCAGCGGCCGCGGTTTTCCCACCCCGGAGGACGACCGCTTCTGGGCAGCCTCGCTTGACCTCGGCGTCGCCATCTCCTCACACGGGGGAGGTCGGTTCGGCGGCTTCGGGGGAGGAGCGTTGGGCTCCAACAAGAATGACCCGCTCTTCAATTACCCGCACGTCATCCACTCCCCGCAGAACCATAAGGCAGACGCATTGAGCCTGCTCTTCTCCAACCAGGGTGGAAGCGACAACGGCATGGGGGTCATGCAGTTGGCGTACGCCGGCGTATGGGACCGGTTTCCTGACCTCAAGATCTACTTCGCGGAGACCATGACCGGCTGGCTTCCCTTCACCCTGTACATGCTCGACGACAACTATCGCCGCTACCAGCCGATGATGCGCCACTTCTGGGGGATGCCGGACCTGGAACGCAAACCCAGCGACTATATGCGGGAGCACTCGTTATGGGGGACGCTCTTCGAGCCGGTCGGCGTGGCGGCGATGGTACGGGACGCCATCGGCACCAAGAACATCATGTTCGCGACCGACTTCCCCCATGCAGCGGGGGACTGGCCGAACTCGCAGCGGGTCATCGAGGAGATGTTCAGGGACGTTCCTGAGGAAGAGAAGCACGCCATAATCGCAGGGAACGCCGTGCGGTTCTGGCATCTTGCCCCGTAGCGGCGGCCCGCCTCCTATCCGTCGGAGGGGAAGATGTTCACCCGCTCCTCGGGTATGTGGATGGAGACCGACCGCTCGTGCAGCTGCGTAACCGGTGTCCTCACATTGAGCACCTGGTCAGCCAGCTTGATCTCGTAGGCGCGGTGGTCCCCAAGGAATGTGCTCGATAGCACTTCGCCGCTGAACAGGTTGCCGCCCCCTGAGTTCCCGCCGGCGTCATCGCCTAATTCGATGCCTTCGGGCCTGACCCCAAGCCGCACCCTGGCGTTCGGCGCCAGGCCGCTGGCGCCGGACGCAAGAACAGTTCCGAAGGACGTGTGTATCGCGCCGTCCTCCCCGATGGACCCGCCCAGCCAGTTCATGGAGCCGAGGAAGTTGGCCACGTTCTCGTCGGCTGGGGACTGGTACAACTCTTCCGCGCTCCCTACCTGGAGAACGCGGCCCTGGTGCATGACGGCGATGCGGTCTGCCAGGTCCATCGCCTCTTCCTGGTCGTGGGTGACGTAGAGCACGGTCACGCCTGCTCCCTTGATGAGCGTCCGCACCTCTGCTCGCACTTCCTCCCGTAACCGGGCGTCAAGGTTGCTGAGAGGCTCGTCCATGAGGAGCCGCTCGGTCTTGGTCGCCATCGCTCGGGCCAGTGCAACGCGTTGTTGCTGCCCCCCGCTCAATTGCGTTGCGCTGCGCGACCCCAGGTCCTGCAGCCCGACCAGGGCCAGGGCTTCGTTGACCCTGTCGCTGACGAGGCGCCTCGGTATCTTCCCGTTCCCGTGAGTCAGCGGCAATGCGACGTTCTGGTAGACACTGAGATGAGGCCAGATGGCGTACGACTGGAAGACCATGCCGAGTTGCCGGTTCTCCGAGCGTACATGCAGGTTCTGGTCCCCGGAGAACACGCAGGTGGAATCGAAGTAGATGCTGCCTCCCTCGGGACGTTCCAGTCCCGCAACGGAACGGAGCAGGGTTGTCTTTCCTGAACCGCTCGGGCCAAGGAGCACGAAGAACTCACCGTCCTCGACCTCCAGGCTGACGTCCAGGAGCGCAGGCACGCCTTCGCCCCCGGACTGATACGTCTTGTAGAGACCTTGGACCGTGATTCCCATGCCTACAGGCACCATCCTTTCGAAGGATCAGTCAGACCATGGAAGGATTCGTCGACCGAATATGAAATAGGCGAGCACCAGGGGTGAGAACACCATGAAGGTCAGGAGCCCCACTGCGGCAGCCTGGTTGAGATTACCGGTATCCCATACGCTCCAGATGTAAACGGGCATGGTCAGGTTCGTGCGGGACACCAATAGCGCCGCCATGGTCAACTCCCGGTAAGCGAGCAGCGCGATCCATAGCCATGCATAGAGCATGGTTGGGGCCATCAGCGGGCGCAGTATCTTCCAGAGCACCAGCAGGGCTCCGAGGCCCGAGACATAACCTGCCTCATCCAGTTCCCGGTGGACCTGCGTGAATGCCGAGTTGTACATGCGTGTTGCGAAGGGCAGTGTCGTCACGACGTACACCATCAGCACGATGAGCACGGTCCCGTAGAAGGGCACGAACGCCGGTATGACGAACAGGCCGATCAGGAGCGCCCCGACCGCGAAGATCAGGTTGGGTATGACGTGAGGCAGGAACGAGACCAGGTCGAATGCCCATGCGCCCCTCATGCGCGACCTCGTGACGATCCATGAAGTCGCGATCCCCGCCAGTGACGCCAGCGTCGGTGTCGCCACGATGAGGATCGCGCTGTTCTTGATCGCGCCCCAGAAGCCCTTCCATGGGATGTTGGTGTAGTTGTCGGTAGTCATTGCGCCGAACGCGGCGGCTGAGGGGACCATCAGGAAGGGCAGCACCGAGGCCCAGAGGAGCGTGAGCAAGGGAAGCAGGAGCGAGAGCGTCACCAGGAGAGCTACGTAGCCCCAGGCCGCAAGTTTCCAGCGTCCGAGCTGTAACCGGGTGGGCCTGTAGTTCCTGCCGGAGATGACCTGGTACTTGTGGCCTTGCCTGATCACCCGCAGATACCACCAGGTCAGGGCAAGCGCGAACAGCATCATGCTGAATGCGATGGACCCCACCACGCCATAGTCGGGCAGGGCATCCAGGGGTTGAGTCTTCACGTACATGAACGTGCTCAGTGTGAAGGTCTTGTTCCCCAGCCCGAGGAACGCCGGGATGTCGAAGGCGGCAAAGCCGATAGCGAATACGTAGATCGAGGCTGCGGCTATGCTGGGCGTGAGGAGTGGCAACGAGATCTTTCGGATCCGGGCGATGACTCCCATGCCGTGGACCTGCGCGCCCTCTTCGAGCGCCGGGTCCATGTTCCGGAATGCCGGGGCCATCATGATGAACGCGAGAGGAACGAGGCCTATCCCCTGGATGATCCCCATCACTGGCACCGCGCCGACGTTGATCGGCGCTGTCTCGATGGGCAGGACGTCAACCAGCCATTTGTTCAGAATGCCGATGCGTGGGTGGAGCAGGAACTGCCAACCCATCGCAACGTAGAACCCCGGCACCAGCAACGTAGCTGCCAGCAGGGAGAACACGAGGCTCCTGCCCGGAAGGTCGGTGCGCTCAACGATCCATGCGATCGGCATGCCGAAGGCCAGCGCTGTGAGGACAGTAACGCATGCAAACACTGCGGTGTTGGCCATCGCGCTGCGGAAAAGCGGGTCCCCATACAGCGTTCGGAAATTCTCGAGCGTGAGGCTGCCGAGCTTGCCGTACGCGATCTCATCCTGAAAGGCAACAGCGACGATCACGATGAGCAGAACGACGATGACGGACAGCGCGAGCAGGCTTATCCCTATGAGGGGCCACTGCCCGCCGTTCCGCCTGTAGAGGCCGATAAGGGCGCGCGGGAGCGTCCGTGCCTGGAAAGAGGCCGCTATAGCCATTGCGGGTGGTCTGGCCTCGGTAGAGTAAGCATGTCCCGTCTCCACCTGGGAGTGATGGGCCTCGGAGCGCAGCCCTGTGAGACTACTGGAACTCTATGAGCGCAGTCTCGGTGAAATCGATCGGTATCGGGAGCGCCGGCAGGACCGTGAGCTGGTGCAGGGAGTACTCATGCTCGTACGGGTTCTTGGCGGCCACCCCATCCAGCGGTACGACCACGTGGTACCCGTGGTTCCGTGCCGCCGCGGTGCACGTGTACAGCACACAGAGATGTGTCGAGGCTCCCACGGCGATGACGTGTTCTATCCCCCGCGCTTCCAGGAGCTTCGCCAGCTCCCCGTTCCGAAGCTTGTCATAGCCCAGCGGGTAGAGCACCGGCTCTTCTTCGCGCCTTGTCAGCGGTGTGGCCACTGCTCCCATCGGGGTGCCCTCGTCCTGCACCATGATGGTGTAGGCGACGTAGACGCCCTTGGCGCGGGCCCGGCCCAGCAGGTCGGACACCGGCTCCAACAGGCCGTTGGCCGCCTCTTCCGAGTCGAGGGCGCGCATGCCGATGTCAAGTACGAGTACCGCGGTGCTGTCGCTTGGCAACGTCACCGGGGTAGCCGATGGTCGGTTCTGTTGGGCTGGGGCAGCCATGCCTTGCTCACTCGCCATCGTTAGACCTCCAGAAAGGTCACGTCCACGAGCGTCCCGCAACCCGGACAATAGCGCTCTTCGAAAGCGATCTTACCGAGCATCAACTGTCTGTGAGGGCCGGCGGTGGTGGGGGCCGTGACCACGACGCTGCACCCGGTCTTCCAGTCCTCGTCGACGGGGCTCAGTGTCGTGGAACACTTGGCGCAGCGGACCCAGGACTGGCCGTTTTCGTCATCCACCACCAGGTTCTCGCGGAGGGGCCGGCTCATTTTGCTCCCCCCAGCCTCGTGGCTCGAAGTTCCTGCCGGAGCTCCTCGGTGGCGGTCCTGTCCACGGTCGTCGGGTCGTCCTCCGCCAGTACCGCTCCGTAGACCGCTCGCGCTGCTTCAGGGGAGATGAATCGGTCGGCCAGGTCCCGTTCGATCAGCTCCGGGTCGCGGTCGAGTGGGTCCCCGAACCCGCCTCCCTGCCGGAGCATGTAGTAGAGGACGTCGTCCTCCTTCAGATCGAAGGTGCAGTACCCGAGGACCTCGGGTTCGCCGCTGAGTTCCTCCATGTCCTGGGGGAGTTCGTTCCTGCCCAGGTGCTCGCGCACGTCGGTGTCGTGCATATGGACGAGAACGCTGGGTGCGGCCGGGTACCCGCCGAATATGCCGCGCCCGCCGTTCCGGAGCCCCGCAACGCCGAATGCGACGCCGTGCAGCTTCTTCTCCGGCGCGTTGTAGATGGTGAATGCCATCTCCGCTCCCGCGCCGCCCCTGTACTTCCCCGGTCCCTGGGCGTCCTGTGCGTGCCGCCTGAACAGGAAGAGCAACGGAGCGTTGGCTTCCATCCACTCGATGTTCGGTGCGATGAGGTACGTGAGGGCCGACGAGTCCACGCCGTCGGCCCCGTCGATCGCGCCGCCGCCGCTCAGAGCGGGCTGGGCCAGGCTGGAGGCATAGTAGACGCCGTGCTGGTTGATGCCCGCGGTACGGCCCAATCGTCCGCCCAGGCTTGGCGCGATGACTTCGTGGCGCCACTCCTCGCTCCCCGAGAGCATCTGGATGAGCGCGGAATGCACCAGGAACTTGGCCATGGCGCCTCCGGAGGTCGTGTTCAGGGACACCGGTGCGGGGTAGGTTACGTTCAGCAGCGTGCCCTCCGGCACCACCATATTGATCGGCTTGAAGAGGCCATGGTTCTTGGGAAGGTCGTAGGCGATGGTGGAGACGATGCCGTCGAAGCAGCAACCGAATGTCGCGTGGTAGGGGAGGTTGATCCCTGTCGACGCTTGCTCGCCCGTGCCGGTGAAGTCGAAGAGCAGTTCGTCCCCGTGCTTCTCCAGCGTCACCATCATCCGCCAGTGGTTCTCGCCGGACTCCACGTCTCCTACTTCGCTCCACTTGCCGTCGGGGATGCCGGAGAGCCTCCGTCGGAGCACCTGCTCTGAGCCCTTGATCATCTCTGACGAGACCGCCTGCATGAGCTCGCTCCCGAAGCGCGCGTACAGCTCCTGTATCCGCCGCTTCGCGACGTTGTTCCCCGCTATCTGGCAGTTGATATCCAGGGCGACCATCTGGGGCTGCCTCGTCATGTTGATGATCGAGTCGAAGACGTCCTCGCGGATCTTGCCCTGGTCGATCAGCTTGATGCCCGGTATGCGGAGGCCCTCCTGCGTGATCTCGGTCGCCGCCGGAGTCTCGCCTCCCGGCGTCATCGCCCCTATGTCCATGACGTGGACGAACGATGCGCTCCACCCGACCAGTTCGCCCTCGAAGTGGATGGGCGACACGATGTAGACGTCCGACTGGTGGATGGCGGAAACATAGGGGTCGTTCAGCAGGAAGACGTCGTCGGGGTTGACGTTGTCTTCGCCGAAGCGCTCCAGGATCTTCTTCACCGTGAACCCTGCGCAGGCCACGTGCCAGGGCATGGATTCGCCCGTCGCCAGGATCTCTCCGTTGGCACGGTAGAGCGACGCCATGTAGTCGTGCATCTGGGTCGTGTTGACGGTCCCTCCCACCAACTCCAGTGTGGCGCCCATCTCCTTGGCGATCTGATGGAGCCGGTGAGACAGGATCTCTACCGTGACGGGATCAACTGCAGTAGCTTGAGTCATGGTGCCTCCTGGCCCGGCCCGGCGCCGATCGCTATCCTCAGGTTAGCGTACTCGTCCAGGACCGCCCGGTCTCCGGGGTTCACAACGACCGTGGTTATCGGCGTCTCGATCACGGCCGGGCCCTCGATCGTCCCCCCCGCCGTGAGCTCCGCGTAGTCATAGATGTCGGTGGGGATGAACCCCTTCCGCTCTTCGAAGTACACGTCTCGCTGACCCTTCCACGCTCCGTCGGCTGCCGGCCCCGGCGTGGCCGCTTCCTCCCGCGCGGATATGCTCTCGATGCGTGGCTTCGGGAGCAGTCCGACTCCCCGCACACGCAGCGTCGCTATCTCCTGCCCGGCTGCCCGGTACGCCGACCCCTTGCCGTACATCTCTTCATAGGTGTCGTCGAATCGCTGGTACAGCGACTTCAGGTCCTCCTCGGTGAGCAGCTCTGCCCCGGGAGGGAACGGGACGGTCAACTCGTGGACCTGGTAGCGGTACTTCATCGCTACGCTGCGGATCATCAGGGTGTCTTCCTGCTTGAACCCGGCATCTGCCAGTTCGGCCCGAACCTTGTCCAGGAGGGGAGCGAACGCATCGTTGATGCGGTCAGTCTCCACCGGCACTTCCATCCTGTCGGTCGCGCCCTCCTCGTAGACCACGTCGGATGCCACGAGGCCGACTGCGCCGTGGACCGAGGCAGTCGCCGGGACCACCACTTCCCGGATGCCGAGCTCGGCTGCGAACCGGCTGGCGTGGACCGGCCCTGCTCCGCCGAACGCGAAGAGGACGTCGTTTCGGGGGTCGTCGCCCCGTCGTATCGTGGCATTCCGGATCAGGTCGCTCATCTGGGAGTTGACGATCCGGCTGATGGCGCTCGCTGCTTCGGTCGCGCTCATGCCGAGCGGCCTGGCTATCTTCTCCGAGATCGCTTCTTCGGCCGCCGCCCTGTCGAGCCTCATCTGCCCACCCAGGAAGTAGCCGTCGTTCAGGTAGCCGAGGACCAGGTCTGCATCCGTTACCGTGGGCTCGGTCCCGCCCCGCTGGTAACACACGGGCCCCGGGCTGGCGCCGGCGCCGCGCGGCCCGACTTTCAGCAGTCCCGTGTCCGCGTCGATCCAGGCGATGCTTCCTCCCCCGGAGCCGATCGACTCAACCCAGATCTTGGGCGACAACAGGCGGTATCGCATGAAGACCGGTGA
>JAPOOH010000068.1 GCA_026713505.1 Chloroflexota bacterium
CGCGCGCCTGTTCGGGTTCCCCGGCGCGCCCTTGTCGCTGAGCGCGGGGCCGGGCGCGCTGCGGAACTTCGGCCGGAGCGCGGCGTTCGCGAGCCGCGCGTCGCCCTCGGCCTTCACCATCGCCTCGGCGCCCGCGAGCGCGAGCCGCTCGTCGCGGTCCTCGTCGCCGGTGCCGCTCACGCCGATGCCGCCGATGACCTCGCTCGCCCGGTGCAGCGTCAGCCCGCCGTGCAGCGTCGTGACGCCGTCGTTCGACCAGTCGGCGACGGTGCGGCCGTCGTGCGAGATCTGCTGCCGGTAGATCACGGTGTCCCGCCCGATGTAGGCGGCCGTGTACGCCTTGCGCTCGGCGTTCCGCACGTCGGTCGCGGTCGCGCCGTCGCGCCGCACCTTGTAGACGAGCGCGCCGCTCTCGTCGACGACGGCGACGGCGAACGGGCGCTCGCTGGGCCGCGCGGCGGCCATCGCCGCGGCCACGGCGCGTTCGGCGTCTTCCAGGCTGATCGTCTCTCGTGCCGGCATCTCCTACACCCCCTCGACGCAGATCACGGAGGCCGTCGCGGCCTCCCAGCGGACGCCCACGATGCCTTGGTACGCTTCCGAGTTGTACCAGGCCTTCAGCGTCTCCATGTCCGGGAACTCGATGACGACGAGGCGGCTGGGCTGGTACTCGCCCTCGATGACCTCGCTCGCGCCGCCGCGCACGAGGAACTTCGCCCCGAACTGCTCCAGCGTCGCGGGCACCTGCGCCCCGTACGCCGCATACGACTCCAGGTCGTGCACCTGTACGTCTGCCATAAGATAGGCTGGCATCACTCCACCCCCATCGCTTCGAGGCCGACGCGCGCCAGCGCCTCGTCCCGTATCGTCGAGTTGCCGCTCATCGCTATCCCGCCGACGACCTGCCCGCCGGAGACGATGGCGAGCCCGCCCTGGAGCGTCGTCAGCTTCGGGTCGCCCCAGTCGTCGAGCGTGCGCCGGTTCGCCTTCACGACGTGGTCGCGGAAGTCGACGGTGTTCATGCCGACGCGGGCGGCCGTGTACGCCTTCGCCCGGGCGCGGCCCAGCATGCGGGCAGGGGCGCCGTCCACGCGGGCGCAGAGCACCTCCTCGCCGTGGGCGTCGGTGATGCAGAGCGCGCCGGGGTTGTCCGTGCCGGCGGCGAACTCGGCGAAGATCGCGTCCTTCGCCTTCAGGGCCTCTTCGAGGCCGATGCTCTTCGTTTCGAACATGGCTTACAACTCCCGCAGCAGCCGGCCGAAGCCGGGTATCTTGTCGTCCACTCCCGCGAGGCGCAGCGACTGCCACGCCATCGCCTGCATGCTGCTCACGACCGGCACGCCGAGCTCCTCCTCCAGCGTGTCGACGACGGCGACGCTCGGCATGAGCGCGCCGGTGATCCACACGCCGTTCGCGTCCGGCGTCGCGCGGAACAGGTCCGCCGCCATCCGCCGCACGATGCCGAGGTCGATCGTCGAGACCTCGTACGCCCGCAGCTCGCCACCCGCCACCTCGCCGACCACCGAGCCCGCGTTCGCGATCTCGATGTCCGCGTTCGCGACGTACTCCGCAAGTTGCGCGTGCGTCTTGTCGTCGAACGGGGTGAGCATCGCGACCCGGGTCATGCCGAGCGCATTCATCGCCCTGATGCACGAGCCGAGGTCGGTCGCCGCGGGCGTGTCGGTGACGCTGGCGATGCGGCCCAGCACCTCGTCCTCGAACTTCCATCCGCGCGTTGCGATGAGCGGCACACCCGCCTGCATGATGGACTGCGGCCGGCGCGTCATGATCTCCTCGGTCGCGGCGGGCAGACGGTCGATGGCCTCCCCGTACGACCGCTCCCGGTCCGAGAGCACGACGCCGAGCGAGGTCATGACGACGGTCACGCCCTCCGGCGCGATGAGGTAGAACTCGTATGCGTTGTTCTCGTGCGCGGGCGTCGGGGTGATGAACCCGCACCGTGCGCGCCAGCCGTAGGGCCGGTCAGCGGTCGCGGTCAGCGCCATGCGTCGTCCCTCCTCGTGTCCGGGGTGCGGTGCGGAGTGTAATCGGCAGCACGCCGCCGCGCCACTCAGGAGGACGGGGAGTAAAGTAACAAAGTGAACAGATGATAGAATCATTACTATCAGCCATGCAAAGGTGATACTATCTTCACGCCGCGATACACATACTCCGCCCGGATACAAGGCTCGCTGGAAGCCTTGGACCGGCAGCGCTGGCTGTTCGAGAACATGCTGCTCATGCCCAGGTATGAGGTGTGGGTCAAGCGCAGCATCTCGGTTGCTCGCGTCGCCGGAACGACCGCCATCGAAGGAGAGGGCATCGGCACGGAGGCGGTCAGCGACCTGATGCGGGGCGGCGCAGTTGCGCGTTCAGACGCCGATGCCGTGCGCGCCAACAGCAATGCCATCGCCGCGTACGAGTTCATCGACTACCTCAGCGAGCAGTCCGACATACCCCTGAGCGAGCTGGTGATCCGTGAGCTGAACAGGCAGTTCATGCGGGGCGGGCCGGAACTGCTGACGCCGGGGGTCTACCGGAAGGGGCAGAACTCGGTGGGGAACTTCACGCCGCCGAACCAGGGCGACGTTCCCGCGCTCATGCGCGATTTCGCCGAGTGGCCCTGCGCGGACGACGACGTGCACCCCGTCCTCCGGGCCGGCATCGCGCACCTGCACCTGGTGTCCGTCCATCCCTTCTGGGACGGCAACGGTCGGACGTCGCGCGGGATGATGACGCTCATCCTCCAGCGGTCCCCGTTCGGTTTCAGGAACCTGCTGTCGGTCGAGTCCTGGTTCGCGGACAGGCGTGACGCCTACATAGACGCCATCGAACGGGCGCAAGGGCGGTCGTTCTCCGAGACGTACGACATGACCGGCTGGCTGGAGTTCTTCGTCGAAGCGCTGGCGGCAGCGGCACAGTCGCTCATGGACGAACTGACGGACTGGCACCGGTGGATGCAGGAGGTGCAGGGGTCGCTCAGGCAGGCGGGCCTCAATGACCGGCAGGCGGACGGACTTGCCTACGCCGCCCGGGCAGGGCGCATCACGAGGCCGGAGTACATCGAGATAACCGGGGTCTCGCCCATCACGGCGACCCGCGACCTGGCGCGACTGGTAGAGGCCGGTTTCCTGGAGGTGCAGGGGCGTACGCGAGGCCGTGCCTACCTCTTCAAGCGGCGCGTGTAGCTGGCCCCTACCCGCGGCGCTTGCGCAACTCCGCCCAGACGTCGTCGGGCGAGAGCCCGGCGTCGGCCAGCAGCACGAGCGCGTGGTAGAAGAGGTCCGCGACCTCGCCGGGGAGGCTCCCGGTGTCCTTCGTGGCCGCGGAGAGCGCGACCTCCACGCCCTCCTCGCCCACCTTCTGCGCGATGCGCGACGTGCCGCTCTCGAACAGCGACGTCGTGTAGCTGCCCTCGGGGCGCTCCTGCTGTCGCTGGCGTATGACCTGGAAGACTTCCGAGAGCACGCCGGGGCTCGCGTCGCCGCGCTCGTACTCGGGCGCATCGGGCAGGGGCGTGAAGAAGCAGGAGCGCTCGCCGGTGTGGCAGGCCGGGCCGTCCGCGCGCACCCTGAACAGCAGCACGTCGCCGTCGCAGTCGACCTGCGCCGACGAGACGTGCAGGAACGCGCCGGACGTCTCGCCCTTGTGCCAGGGCGCCTGTCGCGAGCGGCTGTAGAAGTGCATCTCGCCCGACTCCAGCGTGCGCGCCACGGCGTCCGCGTTCATGTGCGCGACCATCAGCACCTCGCCGGTGGCCTC
>JAPOOH010000069.1 GCA_026713505.1 Chloroflexota bacterium
CCGGAGGAGTTCGGCGGTCTCATCACCTACCTGCGCGCCGAGGTGCCGGAGCTTGGCGACACCGTCCGCATCTCCGTGCACTGCCACGACGACCTCGGCATGTCTGTGGCGAACAGCCTCTCCGCCGTAAAGGCCGGCGCCCGCCAGGTGGAGGGCCGCATCAACGGCATCGGCGAGCGCGCGGGGAACACCGCCGTCGAGGAAGTCATCATGGCGCTCCGCACGCGCGGCGACTACTTCGGCGTCGACACCGACATCGACACGAAGCAGCTGTACAACACCAGCCGCCTCGTGAGCCAGGTGAGCGGCTTTCCGGTGCAGCCCAACAAGGCGGTCATCGGGCGCAACGCGTTCCGCCACGCCTCCGGCATCCACCAGGACGGCGTGCTGAAGGAGCGCACCACCTACGAGATCCTCAACCCGCTGGACGTGGGCGTGCCCCGCAGCGAGCTGGTGCTGGGCAAGCTGAGCGGACGCCACGGGCTGCGCTCACGGCTCGAAGAGCTGGGCTACACGCTGTCCAACGAGGAGCTCGACAAGGTGCACGAGTCCTTCAAGGAGCTCGCGGACAAGAAGCGCGAGGTGACGGACCGCGACCTCATCGCCCTCATGGGCAACGAGCGGACGGCCATCGCCGAGACGTACTCTCTGGAGCACGTGCAGGTCACCTGCGGCACCAGCGAGATCCCCACCGCCACGGTCCAGTTGTCCCTCGAAGACGGGACGCGCCGCACCGACGCGGCGACGGGCACCGGCCCGGTCGATGCCGTCTACCAGGCCATCAACCGCATCGTCGGTGTGCCGAACGAGCTGACGGAGTTCAGCGTCAACTCGGTGACGGAGGGCATCGACGCGATCGGTGAGGTGAGCATCCGCATCGAACAGGACGGCAAGCCGTACATCGGACGCGGGGCGGACACGGACATCATCGTCGCGTGCGCCCGCGCCTACATGAACGCGCTCAACCGCCTGATCGCGATGGGCGACACCACCCGCTCCCCGGAAGCAGCCGGAGCCGTCTAGCGGCGGCTCCGGCACTCACCCTTCCCGGTTCTTGACAGGGACCCCCCTGTTTGCTTTACTATTGACATATTCAGTACGGAATACCAAGCATCCGAGGCCCCGTCATGCGCATGATCACCGTCAGCGGCAAGAACCAGATAACCATTCCCGTTGCCATCCTCCGGGAGGTCGGAATCAACCCGGGGGACAGGATGGCCGCGGCCGTCATAGACGGGGACATCGTGCTCATCAAGGAGCCGGAGAGCTGGGTGGAGTACTTCCAGGGAAGCATGCGCGGGGCGTACGGCGGAAGCCGGGAGAGCATCGACCGCTACGTGCTGCGCGAGCGCGAGAGCTGGTACGAACCCATGTCCGAGCACATCAGCCAGTCGGACCCGCGCGAGTGGCGCAAACAGTTCGAGGACCTCTATGCCACGGACAGGGGGGTGCGCGCGATCACCGACACGCTCATGGGCTGCCCGCACCACGTGGCTACGTTGCCTGACCTGGAGGAGCGCGTCCCTGAGGACGCCGGTCCCGCGGGACTGTCGCAGGCCCTGGACACACTCACGACGCACTTCTGGGTGCGTCGCATCCCTGGGCCCGCCCCTGAGCCGGAGCGCTACCGGCTGGACGGCGAGATAGCGGCTTCGCTCAGGGCCGCCTGATGGCATCCGCCCTGGGCGAGGCCCTCGCGGGCTCGACACGCATAGCGTTCGATACCAGCGCCGTCATCTACTACCTGGAGGACCCGTACCCGTACGGCATCTACGCGGCGGAGGCGTTCGCCCTGGTTGCCAGGGGCGCAGCCGCCGGGTACGTATCGTCGGTCGTGGAGTTGGAGACGCTGGTGCGCCCCCTCCGGATCCGGGACAGGGGGCTGCTGTTCTCCATTCGCAGGTTCTTCGCCATGCACCCCAACCTGCACGTCACGCCCGTGAGCAGGGAGATCGCGCAGGCGGCGGCGCAGGTGCGCGCCTCCACCAACTTGAAAGCGCCGGATGCTATCATCGCTGCGACCGCGGCGATGGACCGCTGCGACGTCATCGTCGGCAACGACCGCGCATTCGCCAGGCACTGCGGTTTCCCCTACCTGGTCCTGGACGATTTCGCCGTCTGAATACAGAGCGGAGGATCAGATGGCCCCCAAGACGATGTTCGAGAAGATATGGGACACCCACGTGGTGCGGGAGGAGCAGGGCAAGCCTTCCCTGCTCTACGTTGACCTGCACCTCGTGCACGAGGTCACCTCGCCCCAGGCGTTCGACGGCCTGCGCCTCAACAACCGCCGCATCCGGCGGCTCGACAAGACCGTGGCCGTCGCGGACCACAACGTTCCCACCAACGACCGCGACAAGCCCCTCACGGACGAGGTCTCGAAGGCCCAGCTGGAGGCGATGCAGCACAACGCCGACGAGTTCGGGCTCGAATACCACGACATGTTCAGCGAGAAGCAGGGCATCGTCCACGTCATCGGACCGGAGCAGGGGCGCACGCAGCCCGGCATGATCATCGTCTGTGGCGACAGCCACACCGCGACGCACGGCGCGGTCGGCGCGATGGCCTTCGGCATCGGCACGTCCGAGGTCGAGCACGTCCTCGCGACGCAGTGCATCTGGCAGGCGAAGCCGAAGACGATGGAGGTCCGTGTGGACGGCACGCTCGGCAATGGCGTGACGCCCAAAGACGTCATCCTCGCCATCATCGGAAAGATCGGTACCTCCGGCGGCATCGGCCACGCCATCGAGTACACCGGCTCCGTCTTCCGCGAGATGTCCATGGAAGGCCGCATGACGGTCTGCAACATGTCCATCGAGGCCGGCGCGCGCACCGGCATGGTCGCGCCGGATGAGGCGACGTTCGCCTACCTGAAGGGACGCGAGTATGCCCCGAAGGGCGAGGACTGGGACGCCGCGGTCGAACGCTGGACGGCGCTACGAACCGACCCGGACGCGGTCTTCGACACCGTCGTCACGCTGGACGCCGCCGACATCCAGCCCCAGGTGACGTGGGGTACGAACCCCGCGCAGGTGCTCCCTGTCGGCGGGCGCATCCCGAGGCCTGACGAGTTCGAGTCGTCGCAGGAGCAGACCGCCGTGGAGAAGGCGCTCGCGTACATGGGCCTGAACGGCGGCGAACGCATCCAGGACATCGCGATCGACACGGTGTTCATCGGCTCCTGCACCAACTCCCGCATCGAGGACCTGCGCGCCGCGGCGGACGTGGCGCGGGGCAGGCAGAAGGCGGACAGCGTCCGCGCGCTCGTCGTGCCCGGCTCATGGGCGGTGAAACAGCAGGCGGAAGCGGAAGGGCTCGACCAGGTGTTCACCGAGGCCGGATTCGAGTGGCGCGACGCCGGGTGCTCCATGTGCCTAGCCATGAACCCGGACCGGCTCGCCCCCGGCGAGCGCAGCGCCTCGCCCTCCAACCGCAACTTCGAGGGCCGGCAGGGCCCCGGCGGGCCCCCCCCCCCCGTCAGCCCGCCTATGGCCGCGGCAGCCGCCATCGCGGGGCACTTCGTGGACGTGCGCGCACTCAACTAACTACCCGGACGCG
>JAPOOH010000477.1 GCA_026713505.1 Chloroflexota bacterium
ACGCCGCCCAGCTCCCAGAGGCTCTCCTGCAAACCTCCGGCCAGGGCCTCGAACGTTTCCGAAACAGCGAGCTCCACGTGCTCCCAGTTCGAGTACGGCAGCACGAAACGGTACAGCAGGTGCGGGTACGGCTCGCCGCGGATCGTCACCCCCAGACGGCGCATGTCGGTGAAGTCCGACTGGCCCTGCTCCCCCGGCTTCCGCTCCTGATCGAAATACACTTCCCGCTCCGGCCCCTGGCGCACCCTGCCCTTGCCCCACAAGTCACGATCAGGGCTCCTCCTGAGAGGCGATTGCAGGCGGCTCGAAGTAGTCTCTGAGCTCGTACGCTTCGCTCATGATGGTCAAGCGGGTCCAGCCCTCCCAGATCTTTTGATGGCCCGGTGGCGGGGCGTTCTTGCGGTACAGGTAGCCGCCCAGGATCGCCATGGTCCGCACGGCCAGCCCCAAGTTGCCCGGCGCGGCCAGCCTGCGCTTGGTCGCGAAGTGGCGCAGCACCCGCATCTGGACCTCCGTGAAGAACACCGCGGCAGGCAATTCGGGCGTCTCCCGACCCAACAGCGTCATCGCTGCCAGCCGCCAGGCAATCACCGCCTTGATCGTCACCGCCCGCTCGATCCGCTCCCCCGTCCGGTGCCCCAGGTACTCCACCTTGCAGCCCGACTTGAGGATCCGGTGCCAGTCCTCGATGCGCCACCGCAGCCGGTACCACTCCAGCACTTGCTCCGCCTCCGCCTGCGACGCCACCGGCAAGCTCGTCAGCAGGAACCACTCCAACGCCTCCGCCCCCGCCGGTGCCGACCGCTCCCACACGTGCACCAACTGCAACCGCAACGGCCCCTCCCGCCGTGACGGGCCCGCCAGCTCCACCGTCTGCCAGCGCAACTCGGCTCGCGCCGTGCGCGCCTGCCGCAGCGGCTTGGCTTTCTGCTGGCGCGTGCCTCGCCGCTCCGAACTCCGCTGCACCTGGATCTGCAATTGGCCCTGCGCCGTCTGCTCCCGTATCTGCTCGAACAGCTTCGGCCGGTCCGGGCCCAGTGAGCGGTTGTGCTTGGCCCGCACTAGCAGCTCGACTCCCGCCAGCCGCCGCTGCTCGGCGAACAAGGCCTGCACGTCCCCCTCGCGGTCCAGCACCGACACCACCCGCGTACCCGCCAGCTGGCCCGCCACCTCCGCGCAGTCCCGTAACCCGCGGATCCAGCGCATCGTCTTGCGCTCCTCCAGCGGCCGGCCCCGTTGCGCCTTCCCGTCGGGGGCCTCGTACTGGATCTTGAGCACCCCCAGCGGAATGCCCTGCGGGCTCACCGCCAGCGTCGAATGCATGTGCAGCCCCAGCGTGCCCTCCGAACCCCGGTTCTTGCCGATCAGGCCCAGCCCCGCGCAGCCCGCATGCTCGGCGAAGTTCAGGTCGGTCCCGTCCTGCACGCACAGCACCACGCTCTCGGCCTGCAGCCGCCGCAGCGTGCGCTGGCGGTGGGGCGCGAGGATGTTCTCAGGGGTCACCGCCGACTCGTCCGGCTGGTCGATCAGCCGGTAGTGGCCCTTGACGGCGGCCCGCTGGCCCTGGGCGGCGGCTGGGATCGATGCCATCGGAGCGGCGGCCTGCATCTGCGCGGTCTGCACCAGCCGCTTCGACAAGCGTACATCCCCCAGTGGTGCCTGGCCCAGTTCATTGGCGGCGAACTCGTCAAGGGCCAGCCCGTCGGCCGGTCCCAGCGGCGCGCAGGGCGGCGGCGCGGCGGCCCCGAGCAGGCGGCGCCAGTCGCGCCGTAGCGGGTAGACGAAGATGGCCTTGACCGGCACGCGCTGGCCGGGGGCCGCAAAGCGGCCGCGACCGGCGGTCTGGCCGACACAGGTCCAGTTGGCGGCGCGGAAGCAGGTCCCGGCGTGCTGCTGCGGGTCGCAATAGGTTTCCACGAGGGCGGGCCGGTAGCCATAGCGCTGCCGGAAGTCCTCGGGCAGGCGCCGCAGGACCATGCCGAGCACCTTGGAGGCGAGCAGGTGACAGCGGACGGAGGGGTAGATACCCAGACAAACCCCACATTGCACGCCCCGGCGGGCCTGCCGAGGTCACCGTGCATTACCGCTTCCACCCACTTGGCGGCCAGCGGGTCACGCGCCTGCAGCGCAAATCTTGGCGCGGCAACCCGCAG
>JAPOOH010000567.1 GCA_026713505.1 Chloroflexota bacterium
GTAACATCGTCAAGGAAATCACTTAAGTCATTATCACTTGCTACGTTTGTTGGTAGTTTGCTATACGGAAGTTTAGGAACGTCTCCCACCGTAACATCTTCAAGGAAGTCTGTAAGGTCATTATCACTGGCAACAGAATTGGATAGTTTGCTAAACGGTATCTTTGCCGGGAGGTCGCCCACCGTAACATCTTCAAGGAAGTCGTCCAAGTCGTTGTCACTTGCCACAGAATTGGAAAGACGTCCAAACGGTATCTTTGTTGGCAAGTCCCCAACGGTAACATCTTCAAGGAAGTCTGTAAGGTCGTTGTCACTTGCAACTGAGTTTGAGAGTTTTCTGAAAGGTATTTTACTTGGTAGGTCACCCACCGTAACATCTTCAAGGAAGTCTGTCAGATCGTTATCACTTGCTACAGATGGAGATAAATCTTCTAACGGCCATTCTTCAGGTATATCGCTTTTTGTTACATAGTCACTAAGGTCTCTAAAGATTAAATTCAGAACAACATCCGCAGTTGTAGTTACTATAGAGCCGTCTATTGTTGCGGTTGCGCTCAATGTTAAAGACGCTGTTATGCTTCCAGTTAGTCCAGTAAAAGCAATTCTAACATCGTTATTACTATCTGTTCTTGCAGTGGCGATATTTGCAGATTTTCTCGAAACTGTATAAGCTACGCTTGCGCCTGACGGATTGTCCAAGTTTTCATCTACAGAAGAAAGAATTACACCACTAAACGCACCAGCATCGTCAGCAGTTACATTAACAGGCTGAAAGTAATACCACTCTATGTAATTATTATCTTCAACTACTGGATCAACTATTGCTCTTATTTCAGTCCTTACCGTTTTGGAGTCTTTTATGGCGTCTATTGTAATAGTAGTAGTTAATTCCTCTTCAATATCGCCTGACGCGGTTATAGCAATTCTATTTTTATCTATAACCGCTCCCACCATATCGTCGTTTGATGATACAGAGAAAGATGAGCCGAGTCCGCCAAGTATATAGTCTTTAAAATCGTTTATATACTTAGTCTCACCAGGACTTATAACTACTGTATTATTTTCTATAGGTAGCCATTTTAAAGAGTCGTCCATAACAATAATCCTTATATCACTGAATAGCTTGTAGTATATCGCTTGAAACCGTGCCTGGTTTCAGTAGTATATCAAAAGAGCCTGAGATAGACTCAGGTATCTCGCTATATCTTACAACATAAAGCCTTGACGGATCAGAACTTTGAGAAAACGCTGACCATGCCCCAACTGGTAGTTCTTCAGGTATCGTATCTGGGTAAGATTGATCCGACGCGCTTATGTATACCGTCGGCTGAGGTAGTCCCATAACAGATGTGTAAAACAAGTCGGCATAAACCGCGCTTTGGGAATTGAATACTTCAACAGGATCCCTTAACTTAGTCTTTCTATTAAAGAACATGATAAAGTCTATAACGTCATCTCTTTTAACATACGCAAACTTACCAGTGGGATATACTATAGTCGGCTCTCTTGTGTCTACAGATATATTAATAGAATTGCTCGACTCTAACTCATCAATAGATGACCCATCGAAAGTATATCCGTCGATTGATAAAGTAAAAGCAATCTGTATATTTACGTCGCAATCAAATACAAGCTCGAAAGAATTAACAGCTTTGTAGATAACTGATAGACCGACGTTTTCTATTGCGCCAACTGAACTACTATGTTTTGTTACAACTACTGAAGAAACAGGTATATTTTTTACCGACGGCGTAGAGCCTTGCTTTGTTATAGCAACTGGCACTATAACATTTAAGTCCTTTTCTTTTGGTGTGCCGAAGGTCGCTATAAGTGCCATTATTTTAAAACTATACCTTTCACAACTGTTTTTTGATTTTCGCCTTGTTTTTCATGTCCTATCTCTACAACTCTCATTATGTTGAACAAGTGAGCTCTTACTGTTTCCTTAATCAAAACTGTATCTCCTATCTCAATTAAAGTATTAGGAAATATATCTATAGTAATAACTTGGCTTGAGTTTTTAAACCGCTTAAGTGTTTCAGTTGCTATATGATTAGCAAGAACATATCTATCAGACGCCAATGAAGTGTCCACAGGATACTCTTTTCTGCCATAAACCTCGATAGAGTCGTCGTCTTGTTTCTCAACGCTTTTGCCTTGTTCGTAGTTTACAAATATAACATTCTGAACTTGGGATTTATCTTGCTCAACATTCAAGTCAAGTATTGGAGACGAGTCTTCAAACCCCAAAAAGTGATCGACGTAAAAAGCAGTTGCGCCTATATTATGGAGAGACGCCTCTGTTCCTTTTTGACCTCTGAGAACATTTGATATAACGCCGTCATTATTAGTAGAGTATCTTAATAATTCATCGTCTATTAAAACGTATCCTGACTCTGGAAAGCCGGCGCTTTTAGATATTTTTTCAACTGTAAAAGTATCTGACGTTAGGGTTAAATTGTTAGTAGTGATACCATATAAAGCATTGTCTTCCTCAAAGAAAAACTCGCCTGTGTTTCTAAATCCGTACGAAGACAGAGATATTTCAGCAAGCTCTTGGAACATGTCGCCAAGCGTTCTACCGTTTGTCCTAAGCTCGTCAATAGTAAACGAAACTTTATCTGTTATTTTTTTGAGTAGCCAGTTGTTGATATGGCTTTCTGGCGCGTTTTCTATATCAAGCACAGGAACAATGCCAACTCTGGAAAGATTGCCAAATCCGGCAATAAAGTAAAGCTCGTCATCTGCCACCATAGGACTTGCTGTTCCACCAAAAACACCATAGTAAGGATTTGTAGTGTATTCAGCATCAGTAGGACGCGGATCCACAAGATCGTTTCTGCCAGCTGAACCTATCTTTTCAAGTCCGGAAGGATTTATCTTGTATATACCACCAATCATATCGTTTCTGTAA
>JAPOOH010000070.1 GCA_026713505.1 Chloroflexota bacterium
GCCGACGCCGAGGACGCTGACGCTGCCCAGAACGGGCGCATCCGGAGCGTCCGGCGCTTCCTTCGGCAGGGCGCGCTCCGCCGCCGCCTGCGCCGCGGAGAGCCGGCCGGCGATCTGCGCTATCGTGACGAGGCCGGAGCCGATCGCCGCGTACAGGTCGTCCGTCGACTCGTACTGGAACCAGCGGGCCACCTCGGTCTCGTCCACCTGCGCGGAGAGGCGCTTCAGCTCCTTCTTCAGGACGGTGCGCCCGCGCTCGATGTTCGTGTCGCGCTCCTGGTGCCGGAACCACGAGCGTATCGCCTGGCGCGCGTTCGCCGTCTTCACGTAGCCCAGGTGGGGGTTCAGCCAGTCCAGACTCGGCCCGCGCGCGACCTTGCTGGTCAGCACCTCAACGGTGTCGCCGTTCTTGAGGGGCGTGTTGAGCGCGACGAGCCGCCCGTTGACCTTCGCGCCGATGCACTTGTGGCCTATCTGGGTGTGGATGCGGTACGCGAAGTCGATGGGCGTCGCGCCCGCCGGCAGCTCGCGTATCTCGTTCTTCGGCGTGTAGACGAATACCTGGTCCCCGAAGAGGTCGCTCGTCACGTTCTCCAGGAACTCGTCCGTCCCGCTCACGTCGCGCTGCCAGTCCAGCAGCTGTTGCCGCCAGGCCATCCAGCCCTCGGAGTCGCTGCTCCGCGCCCCCTCCTTGTAGCTCCAGTGCGACGCGACGCCGTACTCGGAGATGCGATGCATCTCGTGCGTGCGCACCTGCACCTCCAGCGGATGCCCGCCGATGGCGCGCACGGAGGTGTGCCGCGACTGGTACCGGTTCTCCTTGGGGTTCGCAATGTAGTCGTCGAACTGGCCGGGGACAGGGCGCCAGAGGGAGTGGACGAGGCCGAGGACGCCGTAGCACTCCGGCACGGTGTTCACGAGCACGCGCACCGCGAAGAGGTCGTAGATTTCGCTCATCTGCTTCCCCTGCGCGGCGTACGCCTGCGCCTTGCGGTGGATGCTGTAGATGTGCTTGGGCCGCCCTGTCACCTCGGCGTCGTAGCCCGAATCCGCGAGCTCCTCCCGCAGGATG
This sequence comes from Chloroflexota bacterium, assembly GCA_026713505.1. Taxonomy (GTDB): domain Bacteria; phylum Chloroflexota; class Dehalococcoidia; order Lucifugimonadales; family Australimonadaceae; genus Bin16. The sequence continues at coordinate 1,073 of JAPOOH010000070.1, forward strand.
TCGGTCACCTCCCGGACGTACTCCTCGCGCTCCGTCCGTTTTGTGGCGAGGAGCTGGGAGATGCTCCGGTACTGGTTCGGCTGGATGTAGCGGAAGGCGAGGTCTTCCAGCTGCCACCTGATCTCACCCATGCCGAGCCGGTGGGCGAGCGGCGCGTAGATGTCCAGCGTCTCCTGTGCGATGGCGACCCTCCGCGCCGGGGAGAGCGCGCCCAGCGTGCGCATGTTGTGCAGCCGGTCCGCGAGCTTGATGAGCACGACGCGGATGTCGGTCGCCATGGCGACGAGCATCTTGCGCAGGCTCTCCGCCTCGCTGTCGGTCTTGGCGACGAGCGGCTGGGCGTCGCCGGTGATGGTGTCCATGCGCGTAAGCTTGGTGACGCCGTCGGCGAGCTTCGCCACGTCGTCGCCGAACTCCTTGCGCAGGTCGTCCAAGCAGACGTCGCAGTCCTCGACGACGTCGTGGAGGAGCGCGGCGGCGATGGTGGGGCCGTCCAGGTTGAGGTCGGCGAGGTACTCTGCGACGGAGATGGGGTGCTCGACGTAGTCCTCTCCGGAGCGTCGCTTCTGTCCCTCGTGCGCGTCCGTGGCAAATTCGAGCGCCCGCTCAATCATCTCCGCTCGGTCGCCCGGGAGATAGCCACGCACCTTTTCGAGAAGACTATGCACAGCGGCATTATACGTGCTGCCTCCGTCAATTGAGACCTCTCTGCGAATCGGCGTCTTTTCCGGGGGCCCTGTCTGCGGGGATGGAGCAAGGTTCACCCTCACGCGAAGGCTGCGAGGTTGCGCGCTGAAGCGCGAGCCTCCGCAGGAATGGCCCAGGGCCTTGTCAGGCCGTGTAAGGGAATGAAAATGGGGAGGCGACAGACCACGCTCGCCCGTACTTGCCAGCCGCGTAGCGCAGTA
>JAPOOH010000071.1 GCA_026713505.1 Chloroflexota bacterium
CCTGCGGCATGTGCATGACGTCCAGGCCGGGGAAGAGCCGGCCCACGTTCCGTCACCCGCGGATGACTGACTGGAACGGCTCCGGCATGAACTCGAGCATCTCCGTGCTTGCCTCGATGATGTGCCCGTCGCAGTCGACGACGGGGAAAGCGCGCTTCGCCATGTGTGCCTCCTCCTCTCGCTGTTTCAGCGGCTCGTTGCTTCTACCCAGGGTGTTTCGCCCGCCCACGTTGCGAGCACGCGCTCCACATCCCTGATCATCTCCGTGCTCTCGCCGAGCTGAGCGGGCCAGTACTTCGTGATGCGCTGCGTCGAGTTCATGGACTGCCATCGCTCCAGCGGCAGCTCGATCGACTCGTTCTGCGCAGGGTCACGGACGACGGCCATCGGGTCGCCTCCGTCTTCCACGATGCGTATCTGGTCCTTCAACAGCTTGCGGTACATGATGACGCCGATGTCCGACACGCCGAGCATCTCCTTCGTGCGGTCGGCGTTCGGCCCCTGCGTGATCCACGCGACGAAGTCCTGGTGGTTGCCGAGGTCGGATGTGAGCCGCCCGTCGGGGTCGTAGAGCGGCACGTTGAAGTAGGGCACGCGCTCCTGTTCGGGGACCGCGTGGCCCTGCGCCGCGGGGTAGAAGAACTTGGTGATGTGCATCGTGTGCGTGTCGTCGACCGGCACGCGGTACTGGAGGTGGCAGTTCAAGGTACCGCCGACGAACAGCACGTTGGGGAAGAGGATGGGATGGCCGACCGCCCAGTCGTGGTGGAACTCGTCGCTGCCCTCCACGACGCGGCGCTTGATCATGCCGTGCTCGAAGACGTCGAACCCGATCTTCTGGTGCCGCTTCGGGATCGTCGGGAACGTCTCTGCCTCGGCCAGTCCCAGCGCTATCGCCTTCTGCTGCTGCGTCCAGACGCCCCAGTAGCCGTGCAGCCACTCCAGGTGGACGGGGTCGAGCGAGTTCTCCATGCACTGGAGCCAGTTGCAGGGGAGGTCGGCGATGCCGATGTCGCTCCAGGTGTTCTCCCATTCGTACGGCTCCCAGTGAGGGAGCAGGGGAGCTGGCTGCGGGCCCATGTAGGCGAACACCAGCCCGCCGTACTCCTGGACGGGGTAGCCGGATACCTTCACCTTCTCCTTGAACCGCCCGTCCGGATGGACGGTCTCCTCGAACGGCTGCTCGATGCACTGACCGGTCTCGTCCATCATCCAGCCGTGGTACATGCAGCGGAGCCCGTGCTCCTCCGGTATGCCATAGGAGAGGTCGACGCGGCGGTGGGGGCAGAAGCGGTCCAGGAGGCCGAGCGTGCCCGAACGGTCGCGGTACAGGACGAGGTCCTCGCCCAGGATGCGGACGGCCTTGGTGGGGCGTTCGTCGAGTTCGGCGGCGGCAGCCACGGGGTGCCAGTAGCGGCGGAACAGGTCGCCCATGGGCGTGCCGGGCTCGATGCTGGACAACAACCGGTTCTCATCGGCTCCAAGCATGACGGGCTCCTTTCGTCACGATTCTCGGCGCGTGCGAATGGTACAGCGGCGGAAGGTGCCTGTACACGGGCGTGCCGACCAAGGGGACCAACACAGCCCATCTCTTGAACTCCTTGGTCGGCGATCAGGAGTGGGCCGAGCGGCCGACCTGAACTCCTTGGTCTCCTTGGTCAGGGGTGTTTCCAAGGCCACGGCCTGCTTCCCGCGACCAAGGGACCAAGGGGCGCATCGAAGACAAAGTTTGCGGGCCGGAGCCATAGACTCCGTTGATAGCCCGGGCCCCGAGCGATAGATGCGGGTTATGGGTGTTGCCGGCAAGGCGGTCATACAACCAGCGTAGACGGTGGCAGTGCGACTGCGAAAGGGGCGGATGTCACAACCGCGCGTCATACGGCGGTGGACGCCCGCTCAGGTGCGGCGGTACGCTGTTGATGCATCATCCTGAGGGAGGAGGAACGTCATGTATGAGGAGAAGGCGGCGCAGGCGGCGGCCCTGTTCCTGCTCAAAGCGGGCGGAAGCATGCCGCACCTCAAACTCATGAAGCTCCTCTACATCGCTGACCGGGAGTCCTACCGGCGCCACAGTTCGCCGATCACAGGCGACGAGATGGTCTCGATGCCGCACGGCCCCGTCCTCTCGCGCACGCTCGACCTGATGAAGGGCGCCACGCCTTCCGCGCCGGACGGCTGGATGCGCTACGTCTGCCGCGTGAACCAGTACGCGGTGACGCTGGCGGATAGCGTCTCGTGGGAGACATTCCTCGGCAAACTCAGCCGTGCCGACCGCTGGGTGATCGACGATGTCTGGGAGCGGTATGGGCGGATGAGCCAGTGGGAGTTGCGGGACCTCACGCACGAGTTCCCGGAGTGGGAGGACCCGCGCGGCTCCTCGAAGCCCATCGAGCGCTACACGCTGTTCAGGGCCCTTAGCATGACCCACGTGCAGGCGGAAGCGCGCGTGGAGCAGAACGAGGAGCGTGAAGCGATAGACGCTGCGTTCGAGAGGATGTACGAGCGGGCGGGGAAGGCCAAGGCTTGATCATCGAGCGCGGCTCGGCTCTATGGATGCCTACGCCGCGTCCCGGAACAACTCGCTGAAACATCTCTTCGTAGCGCTCACAGACCCCGTATCCGTAGCGGGCTACCCTTCTCCTTGTGTTCTCCTGGTCAACCTGTCGAGCATCTATGAGGGACGTGACGTAGATGGCGCCTGCGTCCTGCAGCCGGGCGACCACAGCCGCATCACGCGCCCCAGTTACGTGGTGTATGAAGTGGCCCGCATCGATCACGCCGATGCCCTCGTGGAGGACGTTGAGAGCGGGCGCATCGAAGTACTCGAACCCGTGGCCCTGTACGTGATCGACCGCATCTGCGCGGGGCTGGAAGCGTCTCCGAACACGCCGGAAGAGATCAAACTGTTCTACCGCGAGGCTGAGCGCCTGCGCCTCACCAGTTGAAGTGCAGCTCGATGATGCCGCCGTCACGGCCATCGTCGTTGTCCACCACGGGGTAGTAGTCGATCTCCTGGTCGCGGCCATCGCCCGGCGGGAGTGCGTCCTGCCAGCCACCGATCCATGGCAGCGACGCCAGCCACGCCCGAATCTCCAACCGCTCCTGCGGTGACAGCCCGCGCTCGCGGGTGAAGGCGTCGAGCATCCGCAGCACCTGGCGCTGCGTGAACGGTATCCAGCTGTTGCCTTCGCCGAACATGTAGGCGTCGAGCGCGCCACCGGCTGCCATCTCGCTTGCGAAGTCGTAGACAACGCCCCTGGGCCGTGGCAGGTACTCCACCTTCATAATGCCGATGTCCACCCCCATGACGCCCCCCTCCCGCATTAAGGTCCGTGGTCCATATCGGACCTCGGCGGGGGTGTCAAGGGGTGCTATTTCGCCCCTTGCCCCTCCCCACACCTGCCCCCTACCATGGAACGTCGGAGCAGTCGGCCCCGGCCCGGCGGCTGAGAGCGCCAGGCGGCGAGGCCGCTGCTACCGCATGTTACCGATTGTTACCCCCAGCAAGAGCGCCCCGGGAGTGAACAGGGCGCGGTCAGGAGTGCAATGGCCATCGCAGACCGCATGAATATCGGCATCGCGTCGCCCCATATCTTCACGGACGGAAACGTCGACATGACGTTCGCGGCCTCATACGTCCGCCGCGCCGAGGAGCTGGGCTACGCGAGCCTCTGGACGCAGGAGCGCGTCACCGGCTCACCCACCGTCCTCCACCCGCTGACGTTCCTGGCATGGCTCGCGGGGCAGACGTCCACCGCCCGCATCGGCGTCTCGGTGTTGGTCCTGCCGCGCCACAACCCGGTCATGCTCGCGAAGCTGGCCGCCGACATCGACGTGATGAGCGGCGGGCGGCTCGTGCTCGGTGTCGGGCTCGGGAACAACGGCGACGAGTTGCCGATGTACGGCATCACGGCCGAGCGCCGCGTCACGCGGGTCGTCGAGCAGGTGCAGGCGGTCCGCGCGCTGTGGGGGCAGTCGCCGTCCGGCCACTCCGGCACGTTCTACGACCTGCCGGACGCGAGCATCTCGCCGAGGCCGGCAGGCCCGCCCATCATCTTCGGCGCGAACGCCGACGCCGCCCTCGCGCGGAGCGTGCGCCACGCCGACGGCTGGATGGGCGCGGGCAGCGGCCCGCTCGACGACTTCCCGCGCAAGGTCGCGCTCGTGAAGTCGTACCTCGCGGAGGCGGGGCGCGACACAGCGTCGTTCCCCATCTCCAAGCGCCTCTATCTGGCGGTGGACGACGACGAGGAGCGGGCGCTGCGCCGTCTGCGGGAGTGGTTCGGCTACTACTACGGCAACCCGGGCAACGCGGAGCACGCCGCGATCTGGGGCAGCGCCGCGAAGATAGGCGAGCTGCTGGAGGAGTGGACCGAGATGGGCGTCGACGAGGTGCTGCTCAACCCGGTCTTCGACATGGAGGAGCACCTGGAGCGCCTCGCTGACATCACGGGGCTGGGGTAGGGGCGTGGGGGTGTCATGCTGAGCGCAGCCCGCGCTTCAGCGTGCAGCGAGAGATTCCTCGACTCCGCTCGGAATGACAATGGGGGCGGGGCGACCACGAGGGGGCCCCCCCCCCCCCCCCCCCCCCCGGCCCCCCCCCCCCCCCGCGCGGGGGGGGGGGAGGCGCCCCCCCCCCCGCCCCGCCCCCCCCCGCGCCCGGCGAGCCGATGACGCCCTCGGGGCCCGCCATCGCCAGCCGCAGCGCCAGCCCGCGCCCCTCCGGCCCCGTCCCTCCCACGATCGCGATACGTGTCATGTGTCTCCTTCCATCATCCTCGGGCCGCCCTCACCCCAGCCCCTCTCCCAGTGGGTGAGGGGAGACGGAGGGGACGACGCGGAGGAGAGGGGGGGGGGTTTCCAGCCTCTCCCTCCGGGAGCGGGTGTCGCGCTGGAGAGGGGCGGCGGGTGGA
>JAPOOH010000072.1 GCA_026713505.1 Chloroflexota bacterium
AACGGCGGGTTGCGCCACAGCGCATCAGTGTCGCGATCGATGACGTAGACGGGCATCGCTACCTCGTGAAGTTGAGCGCCCGGATCGAGAGCCCCACGTGCTCGTATCCGGCAGCCTCGATCGTGTTGGCCGTGCCAGTCTCGCCGGGGTCGCCGCTGTGGAGCCGCACCTGATAGTCGCTCGTGAAGATCCCGACTGCCGCGGCCACCGCCGCATCCTCGGTGAACTCGCCCGGCGGGATGGTCACGACGAGGCCGCCGGGCGCGATCTCCACGATGAAGCCGCTATCGACGCGGGCGGGCGGGCTTGTGAGCGGCGTAGAGGCCCTGTAGACGCCGTTCTGCCAGAGGGAGGCGTGCGTCGGGGGCGAGGGCCAGCGTGCGGGCGCAGGGAGCCCGAAGCGCAGCACAGCGGCGTTGCTGATGGTCGCCATTAGGTGAGCACTCCAGTCGGACGCCGCGAGGCATCGTCGGCAGCACCGGCAGCCGTGCGCCGAAGCTGGCGGTCCGAGGTGAGGAGGTTGCCCACGCTGAAGTTGTAGTTGATGACGGTCGTGCCAGTCGGTTCCGCCTCGCCAGCGAAGCCGCCCTCGCCGTCGATGGGCAGGCCGGTAGCGCCCGTGCCCTGCGTGTCGTCAACGAAGCTGGCGGCCTGCGAGGGCGTGAAGATCACCGGCACTTCGATGCCCTCAAGCTCAGCGGGCCAGTCAGGCACGTTGAACAGGTTGTTCGCGGGGTCGTTGACGAACTTGACCGTGGGCGGGTTCGCCTCCTGCTCAGCCTCCCACGCGGCGCGGAAGTTGGCGTAGGTCGTCACGGGGTCCACCAGCAACTCAAGCTCCAGCGCGAGGTTGTCCACCCCGATGGTGTCGATGTTGATGGCCCGCGGCGCGCCGGTGAGCGTGAACGGGATGGTGATGGCGTCAGTCAGCAGGCCGCCCGCGCCCTCGGCAAGGTCGCCGAGACGGTCCACAATGTCCTCAGCCGAGGGCAGGTCGATATCGACGAAGGGACGCTTGCCCTCGGTGTCGTAGAGGCCGGACAGGTCCACGTCGAAGAACTCGGTGAGGCGCTCCTGAATCCTGTCGGGGGTGAGGTCGCCGAAGAACGTGCGGATCGCATCGCCGGGATCTTCGAAGATGCCCGCCCCGATCACGTCGGCAGCCGCCGTGGTGAACGCGCGTCCGGCATCCTCTCCGAGCCTGCGGAAGAAGCGATCCGTCTCTTCGGCGTCCACCGCGAATCCGGGGTCCGTAGGCGTGACGCCCTCAAGCCCCGTGAAGGGCTCAGGGCCGGGCTGGAGCGTGCGCACCAGCGGGCCTACGCCGGGTCCGAGAAGCGCGCGCGCGAGGCTCAGCTTGCGCGTCTGGTCGGCTTCCTCGCCCAGCGCCACGGCGATGCGCTCGATCGCGTCCTCCGGCTTGAGGCCGATGAAGTCGCGGGCGCTCAGGCCGATGAGGGCGAGGTTGCGCGCGAACTCCTGACCGCCCCCGACGCTAAGCTGGTGAAGGTTGGACTGGACGTGGCCCACGATACCGGCAACCTCGTCGAGGCCCCCGCCGAACTCCTTGCTGAGTCCCGTGAGACGGTCGATGAAGTCGAACGCGACGCCCGTCTCCGCGGACAGTTGCTTCATGTCCACGACCGTGCCAGCGACCACCTTGGCGAACTGAAACAGGCTCGCCGCGGTTAGGCCGATACCGAGGATGCCCGCGGTCGTGGTCAGGGCGCTGAACCCGACGTTCTTGATCGAGCGGTCCAGCGTGCCGAAGTTGCGGTCCGCCTGCCGGATGCCCCGCTGCGTCTGGTCGATGGCGCGGATGTTGACATCGAGGTCAGCCATTGAGCGCGTCCTCCACTGCCCGGTCAGCCTGCTTCACGAGGGCCGCCTCAGCGTCCGCCAGCGTGTCGGCAGCCGCACCGGTGCGAGCCTCCACCACCACAGGATACGGGAAGCCGCCGCGGACCGCGCTGTTGGTCACCACGACAGTGTCGCCGCGAATCTCGGTGCCGAAGCTCGCCTTGCTGAATCCGGTCCCTACCGGCCACCGCGACGAGCCGCCCGTGAGAGCGTCCACAGCGCCGTCAGCGAGCGAATCGAGGGTAGCGGGCATGGCAGGGGCGATTGCCTCGCTGAGCGACGGCTCTATGGCCTGAGCGTCGATGCTGATCACCACGCGGGCTCCGTTCCGATGAGCGGCACGAGCACCGCGTTGTAGGGCTGCTTGCCAGCGTCTCCGAGCGCGAGGCCCTCCACCAGTTGCGCCGGGGTCGCGCCGACGAAGACGTAGTCCACTTCCTCGAAGATGCTCCTGACGGCGTCCACAGCGTGCTGTGCGCCCTCGTACGGGTCACCGGCACTCGCGACCGCGAACAGGGCGACCACGTGCACCACGGGATGCAGGACGCCGCTGAGCGCGCTCTCGCCGCCCCAGCGCGTGAACACGGCAGGCTTGCCGTCCTCAATGTCCTGCTTCCGCAGCTTGTTGCGCTGCCCGAAGGTGACGGCGTCGCTCGCTTCGAGGGCGGCGTTGATCTGGTCGCGGACGTTCACTTGTAGCCCCTCTTGATCCTGCGCCCCTCGTCATGGCCTCCGAGGTAGGCGAGGTAGCGCATCAGTTCATCCTGCGGCATGGCCTCCACCATAGTCGGCAGGACGCCATGGCGTACGGCCACACCGTAAACCATCTCACGCAGGCCGGTGTCGTGTTCGGGGTGCTCGACGCCTTCGCCGTGCGCCTGCCCGATGCTAGTCAGGCGCTCCAGCGTCTCCGGGCTCGGTGGGGCTGCGAAACGACTGGTGCTGATTGATCACCTCGTCGATGAACTCGCCGGGGATGCTCAGGTAGTCCGCCTCGTGGTCGAACGCCTCGCCGTTGCGGAGGGTGCGCCCGATGATGGAGCCGAAGACGATGCGCACGCGGTCAGTACCGGGCGGCGTGTCGTTGATGGAGACGGCGTCGCCCATGGTCATGCGCTTCTCGACGAACTGCCACTTGTCGATCTCGCCCGTGAGCGGGTCGCGGTCCTCGAACTCGTGCAGGCGGAGAGCCTCCATGCTAGTTCACCCCCCGCGTGATGCTGCCGTTCACCTCGCCGGTCAGTTCGAAGCGCCGTGCGCCCCGCGCCTCGAAGACGTGGTTGATGCGCAGGAAGGCGCGGAACGTCTCCTTCGGCTTGCCAGCGCCCATGCCCTCGCGGTTGCGCTCGAACTCGAACAGCTTCCCGTTGCCGGTGACGAACTGCGAGCGGGTCGTGGCGTTGTCGAGGGTGTTGAGCGTGAAGCTCGTGTCCACGAAGCCCGTACCCTGCGCGCCTACCGCGCCGCCTCCGAGCACCTCGAAGGTGTCCTCCAGCGAGGAAAGCTCGAAGTCGGTGAAGCCGAGGCGATGCTCGCTGAGGTTGATCCACGCGGCAGAGCCGACGCGGCGGCAGCGGGTGACGGATCGGGTGCTCGGCAGGGCCATGCTACGCCTCCAGTGCGAGGGTCTCGCCGACGAGGGCGAAGCCGCGGATCTGACGGTCGCCCGCGAGGGCGTGGGCGCTGTTCACGGTGGCCGCGTTGCGGGCGGCTGCGACGCCGCGCGGGGCGTGGACGCTCACGCTGCTGACCGCGAACTGGAGGCCCGCGACGGTGATGTTCGCGCCAGCCACGCCGTCCGGGTACTCGGCGATGTAGAGCCCGACCTGAGCGCCCGCAGGCACGTCGCCGATATCGGCTGCCACGTTGCCCGCGCGGAACGTGAACGGCGTGACGGACACGCTGCCCTCGCCCGCGATGCCCGCGAGCGTGCCTTCCATGTCGATGCTGGTGGTGATGGGCGTGCGGCTGGACTCGGACTCAGGGACGCCCGGCACGAAGATGGACTGGAGGTAGAAGAACGTGCCCAGCCGGTCCACCGCGCAGCACCACGCGTCGTCCCTACCGAGGTAGCGGCGGATCGCGTCCGTCTGCGCGCCGACGTAGGCGCTGAGGATGCTCATGTTCATCCCCGCGCCGAGCGGCACGTACTCAGTCTCGCGGGTGCCCATGACGGGCGCGCGGACGCCCTCAAGGAGCCCGCGGACGGAGAAGCTGTTCATCGCCGGGGTGAGCACCGCTGCGGAGACGGCGTCTCCTACGGCGATCTCCATGTCGAATGTGCGGCCTGCTACGGTCATCGTGCCCTCCAGTCTACACGTCTTCCTCGGGGTCTTCGAGTTCGGGCTCCTGAACCTCGCCGTCGTCGGCGTCCCACGGGTGCTCCCACGTGACCGCCTGCTCGCCGCCCAGCACGTAGCTGAGCGCCGCTTCAAGGCCGGTGCGGAGGTCGTTCTGCATGGCCCGCGTCATGGCGTACAGCGGCTGGTTCTGGAGCTTGAGAGCGGTCCCCGACATAGGGGATTCGTTGCGCGAGAGCAGCACCGCGATGCCGCTGAGGATGTTCATGATCTCCTTGGAGGCCTCGATCTGCGTGAAGGAGGCTGCGAGGCTCCCGTCCCACGTGAGGTACTCCGCCTTGGTGGCCGTGTTCGGGATGGCGAGCACGCTCTCCCGGCGCGCCGCCTCCAGCCCCATGATGATGGCCTCGGCCTTCTGCGCGTCCGTGGGGTCGATGATCTCCATGCCGTCGTCGTCGCGTGGCAGGAAGCGGGACTCGATATCGGACTGGTCCTCCCACCACAGGAGCACGGGCCGCTGGTTCTTGTCGAGGGAGTCGTCGTTGGCGGTGAAGCGCTTGCTGATCTCCAGCACGGGGGCCGCGAGGTCGTTGTAGAGCGCCGTCCCCCACGTGGTGAACACGGGCGCGCGCGGCACGATGAACACGGCGGACGTGCCGAGGTTGGTGACCGCCTCGGCTGGAGCGCTCGTGAAGGTGCGCCCGTTGAAGCCGCGGTCCTGCGAGTAGGTGAAGCCGGACGGCTCCACGTGCACGACTTCCGCCCGATCGTAGAGCGGCGACGGTGCGCGGCTGCTGACGTAGGGCAGGATGAAGACGTGGCCGCCGTCCTCGTGGGCGTACCAGTAGGGCGGCAGGACGGTGCTGAGGAACGGCTCGCCCTCGACGTTGACGCCCGCCCACAGCACCGCCCCGCCGAACCGGGGCATGTCGATGATGGCGTTGTAGGCGACGTAGGCGAGGTCGATCGCGGCCTCGATCTCGGACATGAGCAGCAGGTCGGAGATCGAGGTGCTGACGCGCCGGAAGAGGTTGACCGGCAGTTGCACGTCCTCGTTGTACTCCACGAGGCCGGAGAGGTCGCCCTCCCACATCTGCCAGAGCAGCAGCAGCCGGTTGTTGCGGTCGAGGTAGCGAGGCGGGGGCCAGACACCGGAGCCGAGGTCCGAGTCGGTGATGGCGAGGTCGAAGTCCACGTCCCTGAGCGGCAGCGTGGTGCGCGACGTAGGCCGGGAGATACGGCGTGCGATGGTCATGGCGACTATCTTAGCAGCCGCGGGCGGTTGACGTTGCGCGTGGCCTTGCCGGACTTGGTGTAGCACCAGTAGCGCTTCGCGTCGCAGCCGTGGTCGTCGGTCTTGACCGGCTTGTCATCGCCGATTTCCCCGGCCTTCTCATCCCAAATGTAGTTGTGCATCTCGCCGATGAGGCGGCGGCAGTCGGGGGAGATTCTGACGACGCGCCGTCTGAGCCACTGGTCGGTGAGTTGGATGCCCTCGGTGACGGCGTTGTCTGCCTGCTCGACCTTGCCCGTGAGGCCGCGGTTGCGTAGCTCGATCCTGATGGCGGACCGGAACGACGCGGCGGCGGGGTCCACGATGAAGATCGGGACGGTGCGCCCGCCTCGCGTGATGTTGAAGGCGTCGAGCATCCGGCGGGCCTGCACGTCCACCTCAAGCTGACCCTCGTCGCGCCCGTCGTGCCGCCACTCGTCGATGCACCACCAGCCCTGCGGGAACTGCGCGTAGAGCAGGGCGTGGCAGACGCCGCTGGAGGCATGGTCCGCGCTCACCTCGAAGCGGAGCGCCTCGCTGAGCGGCGGGGGCTTGCTGATGGCGCGCTCGAAGCCGGGCCAGATCAGGCCGCTGGAGGCCGCCCACTCCGCGTACTTCATGCGCCGGAGGTCCGCGCCGGAGTAGGTCTCGTCGAGCGAGTCCACGTACTCCTGAGTCTGCTCAGGGTTGTCCCACACATCGAACGACAGGTGCCGCCCGAAGGACGGGTCCGACTCGCAGCGGTCCACGTAGCGCAGCTTGCCGAAGTGAGCCGGGCCTTGCGGGTTGCCGGTGTAGACGATCTTGGCTCCCGGCACGCTGCACCGCGACTCCAGCGCGGCGATGAAGTCCTCCCTCATGCGGGGCCACTCGTCAAAGATCACCGCCGCGAGCGCCGGGCCGAACTGGCGATCCGTCGCGCCTGCGTCCGAGGCGAGCCTGATGTGGAAGCGGTTAGGTGCTGAGCCGATCCAAGACGGCATCTCCCAATAGGTGGTGCGGTGCCTGAGTTGCATCCCGTGGAGGGCTGCGAACCAGCGCATGTACTTCACGGCGACGGCGGTGGCTTGGTGGCCGGACCGTGCGGCGATGCCGAAGTCGTGCCCGGCGAACATCATGCTGGCGAAGCGGAAGAAGCCGTAGAAGGCGGCGAACGACTTGCCGGACTGCGTGGCACCGGGAACGACGAAGCGCCGGTGCGGCTGCTCCGCCAGAGTGGCGACTTCCCACTGCTTGGGGCTGAGGTTGAGAGTCTCGCTCATCGCCGCATCCCGACGCCCAAGCCGCCCACTACAACACGGCTCAGGCGGCGGGGGGCGGCGACGAGCCGCTACTCCTCGTCGCTGTCGCCGTCCGCCTCGTCGGCCTTGCCGGTGTCGGCCTCGTCGGCCTGCGGGGGCGGCTCTCCGGCCTCGATGGCCTCGATGCGCTGAGCGACGACGTAGGCCGCGCGCTCAGGCATCCCCGCCTCGATCAGTTCGCGTGCGAAGTCTGACACGGTCGCCTCCTAGAGCGCGTTGCGAATCAGGAACCGGAACAGCAGGCCGGGGTTCACGACTTCCGCGCCGTAGATCGCCTCGCCCGCTGCGCGCCACCCGAAGAAGTCCTCCCACGTGTTGCTCGCGGTCTCGACGTGCACGACGCCGGTCTCGAACTCCACGTCCGGCGTGCGGAACGCGGCGGTGACGGCTGCGGGGTTGGTCACCATCAGGGGCAGGTAGTTCTTGCCGCCCACGGCCACCTTGTCGATCTCGTTGGTGACCACGATCGGGATGCCCGCGATGGACGCCACGACGCCCGTGGGCTGCACGCCGTCCGAGCGGAAGAACTCGTCCACGAGGTTGTTGGACGGCTTGGCCGCATCGACGTAGTTGTTGACCGCGGACCACAGGCTGTTGTGCATCAGCGCGTAGGGCGTGCGCTCGTCGTATGCCGGGTCGCCGAGCCGCCAGTAGTTGGAGGCGCGGTAGACGTGGCCCACGCGCCGCAGCGCGCGGATCACCATGCGCAGGGTCTCGACGTTGTCGTCGGTGCCGAGCGGCTCGCCGTTGTCGTCGATGGCCATCTGGTCACCGCCGAGGCGGTAGCCCGCGCTGTTCTCGCCGTCCTGCGCGTTCGGGATGCCAGCGAGCACGATCGAGCGCACGCGCCGGTCGGACTTCTGCGCCATCTTGTACGCCTGCTCACGCAGCGCGACGGGAAGCTGGTCCGCCGGACCTTCGAGCAGGTCGGGGTTGCGCCCATGCGCGACGTGCTGCGCGACGTAGCGCATGGTCAGGGTGTCCTGCGTCGCGGCGAGTTCCTGCGAGACGGGGAGCGACGGGTTGCGGATCGCGCCGGCGCGGTCCGTCTCAGCCGCATCGAAAGCCGACGCGATGCTCGTGGTGAGCTTGAGTTCGTAGGCGTTCTGCGCGTCGCCCTCGAAGCGGCGATTCGTCAGGAGCCGCCATACGAGGGCCGCCGCGTAGGCGTCCTTGATGGGGCCGAGGTACTTGTCGCGAAGCTGGGCAGTCGTCGGGGGCATGAATCAGTCTCCCGGCGTAGTGGTTGTCTCTCGCTCCTAGAGCGTACTACAGGCTCGTCTGGTTGTCGCCGAACTGCGGTGCGGCGGTCACCGGCACCCTGCCGTTCGTGGCGGGGTCCGGGTCGGTGCGGGTCCGCCCGGCGGGCGGGGGCTGGTTGGCGACGCCAGCCGCGGCGCGCTCGCCGGTGTAGACGAACGTGCCATCGGGAAGCTGCGCCACCTTGGCGAGCGCGTCCTCCACCTTCGTGTCCGCGGGGAGCGCGACGCCGATCAGCGCGCGAGCCCGGCCCTCTTCGGGGCCTACGGCGGGGGCCTGCTTGCCCTCGCCCTCGCCCTCGCCGGACTTGCCCTCGCCCTCGCCGGTGCCCGTGAGGGCCTCGACCTGCTTCTGGAGTTCGGCGATCTGCGCGTTGAGTTCGTCGGCCTTGGTGGCGTCCGCCTTCGCCTTCTCGGCAGCCTCGGCCTCAGCCTTCGCGGTGGCCTCAGCGGCAGCCTTCGCGGCGTCGTCTTCGCCCGCCACGCTCTTCACTGCGGCGACGAGGGCCTCGCTCAGCTTCTCGATATCGATCTCAGCCATCAGGGCCACTCCTTGCCGAGCCGTTCCGCTTCGGCCTGCATGATAGCACGGTTGATCTGCATCGGGTCGTCACCCCCGCCGTCGCCCTGCTTCATCAGATCCAGCGCTACGCGGGACAGCGTGGAAGCGGCCTGTTGGCGAGTCGCGTCCTTCTCAGCCGTGAGCGCGAGCCGCCTCAGCACCAGCCGGGCGAGTTCGAGGTCCGAGATACTCTCGCCCGTAGCAGGGATGGCGATGGGCGGCGACGGGGGAGAGTCCGCACCCCCCCTGATGGGCGTCGGCTCGCGAGGCTTGCCCCGTGGGTGAGCAGCGCAGTAGAACGCGCTCGCCTTGGCAGGCGAATCGCAGTTGGGGAACTTGCAGTGGCGCTTCCTAGGCATGGGGGAGAGTGTATCGCGTTCCCCCCGATATTCCCCCGTCGTCAATCCGACGATCCCCGTGGGAGCCCACCCGGCGACACCTACGGCGGTGCGCACTCCCGGAGACGGTTCTGCTGGCAGCAGCGCCGGGGCGTCTCTAGGCCCGCGGCGTGTGACTTGTATCCCGCCCGTCCGGCAGCACCGGACGCGACAGCCTAGGGGCTGGCGGTGTGAGGCGGACCGGGCCTCGGAGGTGGAGCGTAGTTCCTGCCTTAGCGGCGAGGGCGCTCCGTAGACGGGTCGTCGCTGGCGGGAGTGTAGCACACAAAGAGCCCCGGCGTTTGAGGCCGGGGCTCAGTGCTCTCTAGTCAGCGACGACCCTGAGAGGAATCAGCGAGGCCATTGTAGCACACGGGAAGCGGAACTTGCGCAAGTCGGCAAGCCCGCCAACCTCAATCCGCCAAGTGGCGGGAAGGGAGTTCTAGAATCAGCGCGACACGGCGCTTGCATTGTGTCTCGCGGCCATGCTATACTGTCGGTAGACAGCGGCGACAAGGGAGGCATCGGATGACCTATAGCGAGTGCAAGTACTGCGGATGGTGCGACGGCTGGACCGCTCAGGCGAACCCGTGGAACGCGGACACCGGCTCCTGTGAGGGCTGCGCGGCGAGCGTCCGGCGGGTCCGGGCTTACTCCGCGATCCGCGAGGCTGAGGGCATCCTGATGGAGTGTGCGGCATGAACAAGCGAGGCGCTGACCACAACCAGATCGGCGTGTGCGTTGACGACGCCACCTACGCCGCGATCCGCGGGCGGGCCGATGCGCTGGCCGTCAACGGCGAGCCTCGCTCCAGCGCGTCGATGGCGCGGGCGCTCATCATGACTGCGCTCGGACTCATCGACGAGACGACGCCCACTGAGCACAGCAGCCGCAAGCCGGTGGACCGCCCCTGCACGAAGTGCGGGCTGGTGCTCCCCCGGTCCGCCTACGGCTGGCACCCGATCGGGAGCAACGACCCGCTCAGAAGCTCCGCGTGCAAGGAGTGTCTGGCGAGGGATCAGCGGGAGAGAAGGGCGGTGACGCGAAGACGCATTGGCCGGTGAACAGCGACGAACAGGAGGACAGAATGCTGAGTCAGGAACAAGCCCAACTGAGAGAGATTTACCGGGGGCCTCACCAGCCGATCGTGCGGGCGTGGGCGGTCCTGCGGGCCTTCGGCACACTCGGCGTGGGCCGCCCCCCGAAGGACCGGAACGCCCCGACCGCGCGGGAACTCGCCACCATGGCGAACGTCTCAGTGCGGACCATCGAGCGGGCGCGGCGAGAGATCGTCGCGGCATGACCTGCGACGGGACGTGCAAGCCGCCGTGCAAGGCGCGGCGTGAGAAGGAGGCATCGTGACTACGTATCTGGAGAGAGCACGATTGGATTTTCGGGGTCACACGCACCACCCTGTGGCGGTGATTCGTGAGGGCCAAGTCATCTCTGTCCTCTGCAAGGACTGCGGGGATGACATCTCGGATATCGAAGTGCTGCGTCTCCCGGAGGTCGAGCGGATTGAGAAGGAGGCATCGTGAGCACCTGCGACGACGGCGGGGGCATCGACCCCCGCCGCATCGATGGGCTGATTCGCTGGCTGGAGCGGATTGAGAAGGAGGCATCGTGAGCACCAGAATCTTCAACATCGTGACGGCGTTCCTGTACGCCGTGCTGGCAGCGATGGTCATCCTGCTGGTGATGGCGATCGGCGCGGACGACGCCGAGGGCAATGAAGCAGTGGGCCAGCGCCTCTGCGACGTGGCGGCTGAGCGCCCCGTGCCGGGCGACGCGCTCACTCACTCGCAGCGGCGCGGCAACGACCGCATGGTGGCTGCTTGGACGGCTCCCACGCCGGGCTGCTACCGCATCGAGCGCATCGACATGGTGGGCGACAAGAACGGCGGCAACCTTCGGGAAGAGGCTCAGGTGACCTACCTGTACGTCTCGGAGGCCCCGACGTTCGCCGCCTACAAGACGCGCTGGTTCAGCACTCGGACCATCACGCGGCTGTTCATCGACCCGCCCTCGGAGATCGACCACGTCCACGTCTGCGTCGCTGACGTGGCGAGCGAAGAGTTCGACGCTTCACTCCCGGCCAACTGGCGTGACGATCCAGCCGGACACGCCGCGGCGGTCGAGGCGAGGCGGCGGGATGCGCAGGAAGGCCGCGTAGACGGCTGGTGGGCACCGCGCAGCGCACCATCGGGCCACGTCAGCACGGTGAGCGTTCCGCACACCCGCGGCACGCACGTGAAGCTGGACCATCTTGACCACCACCACGAGTCCGACGCGCTCCCGCCGCTGTCGCTCGGCTTCCCGCACGCCCACGTGCTGTGGCCGGGCGAGTTGCTCCACGGGGAGACTGAGTGGGCGGACTGCCTCGCGCACGTGCGCCCAGCGCTCCACCCGTAGCGCTCAGAGCCGACAACGAGAAAGGCCGGGGGATCGCTCCCCCGGCCTCTTTCGTCTCCCTCAGCGTGCTGCTACGGGGCCGTCGCCCCGTGCACGTAGGCCGTCAGCACCGCGCCCGCCGCGGCGATGATGCCCGCCACGGTGTCGGCGTCCACCGCCGTAGCTGCGGCGATGCCGTCGTCGAGGTTCAGCACCAGCGCACCCACCGCACCGGCGAACGTCGCCAGCGCCGGGCCGTGACGCTTCACCAGCTTGTTGATCTTGTCGCGCATCCCTACGTTCCCTTCACCACGCGGTCCGGCGGAAGCTGGTCCAACAGCTTGTCCGCGTCGCCGCTCTTCACCTTGCTGAATGCGTAGCCTGCCGACTGCTCACTCTCACGCCTGATCTTCCCGCTCCAGTCGATGCGCCGCGCGGCGTCGATGGCCGCGATCTGAGCGGGCGTGCCGATGGCGTCCGAGCCGTACGGGCCGCCGCCATGCAGCGCCGGGAAGTCCACGTTGGTGCCGCTCAGCGCATCGAAGAGGTCGTCGAAGCCCGTGAAGTGCACGCTGTGGCGTCTGCCCGTGCCGCCGAAGTGCGGGCCGGGACCGCTGTAGCGCGGGCCGTCCATGAGTTGCGAGAACATGCCCGCGAACAGGCCGCTGTTGAAGCTGATGTTGAACGGGCCGTCGATGGCACCGTGGACCGTAAACGGCTGGTCAGTCACCAGATTCGGCGTGCTGATGGTGGCGAGCAAGGCGTCGCCCACCGGCACGCTGGTAGCGAGGTGGACGCTGTGAGTCACGTCCTTCGAGTCGCGGTCGATCTCGCCCTTGTCCTGCTCGATCCCGAACGTGCTGGAGATCTCGGCGCTGATGGTGCCGCCCTCAGCCTCGCCGCCGATGGTTCCGCCGACCTTCGAGCCGATATCCACCTTGAGCTTGCTCTCGGTGCTCTCCTGCCGGGACCGGCTGAACGTCACGCTGCGGGTCAGGTCCACCGCCAGCGGCGCGACGCCCTCGCGGTTGTCGAGCAGCACGGTCTCGTCGGCGAGGGTCGTGAGGTCGTCCGAGACGACCTTCACGGGTCCGAGCGAGCGCGTCGAGTCGTCGGGGTCGAACCCCTGATACGCGAACAGTACCGACCAATCCCAGTTCTGGTCCTCGCCGGGCGGTGCGATGAGTTCGTCGTCGCGGGTCCAGTGCGTCGTGCCGAGCGGGATCGTCGGGGGCGGCGGCGTCAGGTCGTCGAACCAAGCCCGGATCGCCTCGGCAGCGGCAAGCTGCTGTTGGCGCACGAGGTAGCTCAGCGGAACGGTGCGAGTCATGGGGCCTCCTTCGGCCAGCAGGGTACTACGGCTCCACCACGCGCATCCAGCACGAGTCGCGCAGCCCGCCGTGCTCAAGCTGAGCCTCGATGTAGCCTGCGCGGGCGTTGCTGGAGTTGGTGATGTTCGTGGCCGACGCGGCGTTGATCGGCACCGGCAGGAGCGCCGGAGTGTCCGAGAGCGCGGGCAGGCCGCCGCCCACGGGGTCCACGTTGCGTACCGGCGTGCCGCCGATCGTGAACGACAGGTTGGCGTCCGCGGGGAGCGCGGCGTTCGGGAACCACTCGAAGTAGAGCGTGCGAGCCTCGCGGTTGCGCAACCACACGCTGACCGGGCGAAGCCGCTGAGTGCGAGCGAGGGCCGCCTCGGCTGCCGTCTCGATCCCGTCTACACGGTTCACGAGGCCTGCGAGGATCTGAGTGTTCTCGTCCGCGCGTGCGGCTGTCGAGACGAGCGAGGGCGAGGTCTCCAGCCGCCCGTCGTTGGAGAAGCGCAGGCCGCCGCCCACGGCGAGCGCGAGCCAGTCCTGAGCGGCGCGCCAGCGGTAGTCTCGATCGTTCTCGCCGGTGACCACGAGCGCGCGCCCGATGCCGGACGCCGTGCCGGGTGTGGAGGGAACCTCGTTGACGAGCCGCCAGAACAGCGCACCGGCGCGGCTGAACAGCGCCAGCGTCTCAGCCTGCTCGTGCTCAGGCAGGATCGCGTCCGCGTTGAGGGTCGCCTCAAGGAACGTCAGAATCGCGGCGAGGGTCGCCTTCACGTTCGCGTCGCCCTGCACCACCTCAATCAGGTTGGGCCGGGAAAGCGCCGCGGCGTCGGGAAGATCGGTGATTCGCTGGTCAACCATCGTGACTCCAGTCTACCCCCTACGCACGGAGTTCGAACGTCGGCTGGTCGCCCACGTCCGCCAGCACGGCGCGGATCAGGCTGAGGCCCACGCTATCGTCCGCCGTGTAGGTGCGAGCCGTGCCCTGCCCGACGCCGAACGGTGCAGCAGACGATGTGAACACGACCGTCACGTTGCCCTGCGTCACCGCGATGGAGCCGGGGAACTGGTCCACCGGAACGGCGCTGCCGCTGATGGCGAAGCGCAGGTCGCGCCCGCGCGGGCTGTAGACGCCGCCGCCGAAGTCGTTGACGTTGATCATAAGCTGCCGCACGTCGGCAGGGTTGCCGTTCGGCGTGAAGAAGCGCTCGCCTGAGTCGATGCTCCCCGCGTTCGTGAACCAGTAGCCGGTCCAGCCGCTGGAGTGGCCCACGGTGATGCTTCCGCGATGCGGGTACGCTCCCGAAGGTGCCGCAGCCGTCACGTACGCCACGTCCAGCGTCGCTGTGCGCCCGTCCGCGTCCGTTGCGGTGATGCGTACCGATCCGCGCCCCGCGGCGGCTGGCGTGCCGCTCAGCGTGCGCGTGGCGGCGTCAAACGCGATGCCGCGGGGGAGCGCCCCGGCGCTGTAGACGAGCGGGAGCGTGCCGTCCTGAGCGGCGGGGATGACGACGGGCGCGATGGCCGTGCCAGCCGTCCACGCCTGCGCAGGCACGCTGGCGCTCCCGAACGACGGCGCGGCGGGGCCGGGGGGCATGACGGGCGGGCCGATCGGCGTCTCGACGATCGCGTGGCGTCCGCCGTGGCCCTCAAGGAGCCGCCGGTCGCCGTCCTCAAGCAGGCGAGTGTCGCCGTCCTCAAGCAGCCGCGCATCGAAGATGAAGTTGAGGTCCTCGACGCTCACGAAGTAGCAGCGCTTGAACGGCTCCGAGCCGTCCTCCACAACCTCGTAGCCGACACACAGGCCGCGGTCCGCGACGTTGAGATCGGGAATGAAGAGGCGGGCGGTCATGCCGGGCCGGATCTTGTCCACGTCCGCGCCGAGCGCGAAGTCGTGCTGCCACAGGGGCAGGTCCAGCACGATCATCTTCGGCGGCGTGCCGAGGTACTCAATCCAGCGCTGGAGCCGCTCCTGCTCCTGCGGCGTGAGCACGCTCCAGCCGGGGATATCGAGCTTGCGCTCGCCGTAGATATCGATGCTGGCAGGGTCAATCGGGCTGGCGTACTGGTAGGTCGTCGGGATGACGAACGTCTCAGTGATCTGGAAGAAGTAGGTCGTCTGCCCGCCCGCGTCCGGGCCGCTCCACTCGAAGACGTAGGTTGCGGAGCCGTCCGCGTTGTGGATCGGGAAGCCTGCCCGGAGCGTTGCCAGCAACGTCGAGACGCCAGCGCCCATGACGATCATGATCGGGTTGGTGAGCGTCGCGCCGGGCGTACGCGGGGTGTAGCGGAGCACTGTGCTATTGCCGCTGGTCTCCGCTGCGGGGTCGCCCTGCGCGGGCGCTTGCGTGGTGGTGGCGGTCGTGTTGGTGGTGGCGTTGCCCTGCCCGTTCCGCACGGTGACGGCCACGCTGTAGGTGGTGCGCGCGTTGAGGCCGGACGCCACGGTGATGAACGGGTCGGTCCACGCCACGCCTTGCTGCGAGGCCACGACCGTGGCGTCGGGCGCGGTGATGATCACGTCCAGCGTGTCGGGCGTGCCGCCGTCCGCAGCCGCCGTGATGGTCAGCGCGAAGCCCTGCCGATCCTGCTGACTGACCGCCACACCGGGCTGCCCCGGAGCCGCCACGGTTTCCTCGGTAGGCGTCACCTCGTCGGGCGTCTCAGGCGTCACCGTCTCGTCGCCCGTCACGGGCTCGTCTTCCGGGTCCGCCGCTGCGGCGAGGGTTGAGATTGCCGACGCCGCGCTGGCGCTGCCGGACGTGTTGCTGATGGTGACGCTCAGGGAGTAGCGCGTCTCCGGCGTGAGGCCGCTGAACGTGAGGCGCAGGCCGGTTGTCCACGCCCCGCTGCGCCGTTCGCCGTTGAGCGTCGCCACGTAGGACGCGGGCAGGCCCCCACCCGCCGCGCGGCTGATGGCCGCCGTGAGGCTGGTGGCCGTGCGCTCCCAGCGGATCGAGGGCGCGTTGGGCGGCGGGTCAACCGCGGGCTGGTCAGTGTCCGGCGTCTCCGGTGTCTCAGGCGTCTCCGGCGTCACCGTGGTCTGCCGCGCCAGCGTCGAGGTGGTCGAGGTGGTCGAGGCCGTGCCGCCCGTGTTCGTGACGCTCACCGCGAGCGTGTAGGACGTGTTCGGCTGGAGGTTCGTGAAGCGGATCTGCGCGCCGTCAACCCACGACCCGCGCCGCGTGACGCCTCCGAGCGTCGCCTCGTACGTGTCAGGCACGCCACCCCGCGCGTTGCGCGTGAGCGTCGCCGTGAGGGCCGTCTCCGAGCGCGCCCACGTGACGCTCACGGCCTGCGGGGCAACGACGACCGCCCCGATGATGGGGGGCAGGTCGTCGCCTACAGAGCCGCTCGCCAGCGTGCGCTGAGTGGCCGTGGCGCGGGTGGACCCGGCGCTGTTCGTGAAGGTGACGGCGGCCTCGTATGACGTGTCAGGCGTCAGGCCGCTGAGCGGGATCGTGACGCCCTGCGCGGCATCGAACACGACGTTGGAGCGCGACGATACCAGCGCCCGCGTGACGGCGTCCCTGACCGCGACGCCGTAGCTCGTCGGCTGGTTCGGACCGGCGGCCACGGGTGCCACGCTCACGCTCATGCTGACCGTGCGGACGCCTGAGAAGCTGATTACCGGCGCGGGCGGCTTCACGACGTTCGGCGCGGGCGCGGCCTGCGTCGTGAAGCGGCGGATCGTGTTGCGCGATTCACCCCCGCCCGTGAACACGACACTGACGGTGTACTCGGTGGACGCCCGGAGGCCGGTCAGATCAATGGTGTCGGAATGACCCGTCCACGCAGTGCCGACGCGAGGCCGGAAGGTCTGTCCGCCGCCCGTCACCGTGACGCTGTAAGTCTCCGGTCTTGGTGGGCTACCGACTTGCACTACAACGACCCCGATATCGTGCCCTAGTGCCACAGCTTGTACCGATGGCCGCCCCGTTCCGGGCGCTGCGGGGAGCGTGAAGGAGCGTGTGAGGGTGCCAGACCTTACATCACGATTGAGATCGATGAATCGGTATGCGAAGTTGACTACCAGCGTAACCGTCGTGCTCTCAGGGCCTCGAATCCTGAAGCTGATATCGGCAACACCGAGAGTGTCCAAGTTGTCGGTCGGGTCACCGTCATAGAGGCGAGTGCTCTGGTTGATGATCTGGTACGGAATTGAGACAGAGATGCTCGCTGAAACGATGCTTCTTCGCCCCGTAGCGACGAACGGGAGCGGGTTGAAGGCGTTGATCATCGCCTCAACGGTCACCGTGATCGTGCCGGTGGTGGTTACGTCGGCCATCAGCCTGCCGTGCTCTGCGCCTCAACAGCGCCGCCGTTGCTCGTGCCGCCACTCGTAATCACCACGACAGTGTACGTCGTGCCCGGCATCAGGCCGCCGATCGTGAACTCTGGTCTCGACCATGATCCGCTTGCTGAGTTGACCGTGGTCCCGGTCCCATCCCGAATCTCAGCCGTCCACGAGGAAGGCTCTACGGTCCCGCCGATGCCCTGCCGGACCATCGAGACGGTGAAGCCGTTTCTGGTGATGGCGGAGAACGACAGCACGGGGTTGTCGGTGCGCGCACCAGCGGAGCCGCCGGTCACAAGGTCTCCCTCCAGCATGTAGGTCTGCACGTCCGTCCGCCCCGGCGTCACCGTCCGCACCGCCGCGCTGTTGCGCACCAGTTGCTCAAGCTCCACGTTCTGCGACGTGGGGTTGATGCGGTGCACGCCCTGCCGGATGATC
>JAPOOH010000073.1 GCA_026713505.1 Chloroflexota bacterium
CATCCGGGGCGACATCGAGGTCAACCAGGTGAAGCTGAAGAACCACCTCCACTGCCTGGACCTGCGCCTCGCCAACGCGGAGGAGGTTGCGGCAGCGGGGCTGACGCCGGGTTCCACGTCTCCCATCGGCCTCTCCGGCATCCGCCGCATCGCGGACAACTCCATCCTGCAGGGCAACAACTTCGCCGCGGGCGCGAACCAGCCGGACAAGCACTACCGGAACGTGAACTACCCCCGCGCCTTCCAGATCGACGAGACGCTGGACATAGCCACCGCGCGCGAGGGCGACGGCAGTCCGGACGGCGCTGGCGCGCTCAAGGCGGTGCGCGGCATCGAGGTGGGGCACGTCTTCAAGCTCGGCACGTTCTTCACCACGACGCTCGGGGTCAACTTCCTGGACGAGAACGGCACGCTTCAACCGCCGGTTATGGGGTGCTACGGCATCGGCGTGACGCGGGTGATGGCCGCAGCCATCGAACAGAACCACGACGACAAGGGCATCATCTTCCCGGCGCCCATCGCGCCGTTCCAGGCGCACCTCCTCGCGCTCAACGCGTCCGACCCGCAGGTGCAGGCCGCCGCCGACGCGCTGTACGACGAGCTCACGTCGGGGGGCTGTGAGGTGTTGTATGACGACCGCACCGAGTCCGCGGGCGTGAAGTTCAACGACGCCGACCTCCTCGGCTTGCCCGTGCGCATCGTCGTGAGCCCGCGCAACCTCAAGCAGGGCGTGGTAGAAGTCAAGCGCCGACGCTCGGACGAAGCCGAACAGGTCCCTGCGGACGGCGTTACAGCAGCGGTGCGCGATCTGCTTGCGCTGGACGAGTTGTAGGGCCGCGGGCCAACGCCCACCGACCGAGGCTCCAGCCTGACCCCGCGCCCCTCTCCGATTGAGCGTCCCCCTCGTACGCCGTATACTGATGCGGGAGGATTGGCATGAGCACGAACGGGACAGACAACGGCAAAGAGACCGGCACGTTCCTGGTGAAGGCGGGCCTTGCGCAGATGCTCAAGGGCGGCGTCATCATGGACGTGGTGACGGCGGAGCAGGCGAAGATAGCCGAGGACGCCGGCGCATGCTCCGTGATGGCACTGGAGCGCGTCCCCGCCGACATCCGCGCGGACGGCGGCGTCGCCCGCATGTCCGATCCGGGGATGATCGAGGACATCATGCGCACCGTGACCATCCCCGTCATGGCGAAAGTGCGCATCGGCCACTTCGTCGAGGCGAAGATCCTCGAGGCCATCGGCATCGACTACATCGACGAGTCAGAAGTGCTCACGCCCGCGGACGAGGAGCACCACGTGTGGAAGCACGACTTCAAAGTGCCATTCGTCTGCGGCTGCCGGGACCTCGGCGAGGCGCTGCGCCGCATCGGCGAGGGCGCCGCGATGATCCGCACGAAGGGCGAGGCCGGCACCGGCGACGTGGTGGAGGCGGTCCGCCACATGCGGACGGTGATGAAGCAGATACGCCGCGTGCAGATGATGAGCGACGACGAACTGACCGCGTACGGCAAGGAGATCGGCGCATCGCTCGACCTGCTGCGGGAGACGAAGCGGCTCCGGCGGCTGGCCGTCGTGGACTTCCCCCCGGCCCGGGGCCCCCAACCCGCCCCCCCCCCCCGCGCTCCTGCGCCTGCA
>JAPOOH010000543.1 GCA_026713505.1 Chloroflexota bacterium
CACCTTTGGCTTGGGCCGACTCCGGGAATCCTCGATCTCATTCATGAGATCTGACCGTATCTCATGAATTTCCATCCTGAGATTCAACACGGATTGCTTCAGGTCGTCCACTTGCGACTCTATCTGAGCAGCGTGCTTTTCCGCATGATCCAGCTTTCCGACGAACTTCCTGATTTTGGCCTTTGTCAATGGGAATTATATACGAGAGTGCCGAGAGCTTAGCGTGACCGCTTGATGTATGCTGGGGGAGCTTCGAGCGAGCTGTCAGTAGCTACTTGCGAGGTTTGATCTTGACGGTCACCCGTCTGCGGATCCGAATGGTCTTCGGCATTGCAGCTCCTCCTTTCTGACGATGAGGACGGACACACTACCTTGCTCGCTCGAAGCTAATCCCACAACTTTCCTTGCAGTTGTTCCCTAGCTTCCCGTTCTGGTATCTGTAAGGCTTCTTCCGATTCCTTGGCGATCGCCTGAACGTCTTGGATGAACTCTACAAGCGCGGAGACCGCTAGTCTGATTTGGCGCACGCCATGCTGCATACTGCGACGCAGCTCATTAGCGGCATTGGCATCGCCTAGAAGGACGGCAATAAGGTTGCTTCGTCTGTGTTGCTGCATCGCAGCTTCCTCCTGTGACTTGGTAAGGAGTGCCGCTTGCTACAATGAAAACACCTGTGTTGTGGTGTTTGCTGGCCATGGCTAGCGGCTAGCGGCACTCTTCCTGCGGCCCGCAGTTGCTTCTGTGGGCCGCTTCTATTTAGGGTACACAAATTATCTAGCATATAGTCTTGACACCTTCGGCACTTTCGTGTAAGTCATGGGTATGGCACAGAAGGCACCGGGCAAGGCGTTCCGCAAGGGCATCACGCTCAAGAAGCTGCTTGCGATGTTCCCTGACGATGCGACTGCGGAGCAGTGGTTCATTGAGCAGCGCTGGCCGACCGGCAGCTGCTGCCCGCGCTGCGGATCGCTGAACGTTCAGACTGGCTGCAAGCACAAGACGATGCCGTTCCGGTGCCGCGAAAAGGTCTGCGCCAAGCGATTCAGCACCAAGACAGGCACGGTTATGGAAGGGTCGAAGATCGGTTATCAGGACTGGATCATCTCGACGTTCCTGCTGGCAACGAATCTCAAGAGCGTGTCGAGCATGAAGCTGCACCGCGATCTTGGCATAACGCAGAAGTCGGCATGGTTCCTCACTCACAGGCTGCGTACCGCTCTATCGCAAGAGATTGACCTGTTCAACGGTCCGGTTGAGGTCGATGAGACCTACGTCGGCGGCAAGGAACAAAACAAGCACCAGTCGAAGAAGCAGAACGTCGGCGGTGGCGCCTCTGGCAAGACCGCCGTGGTCGGCATGAAGGACCGCGAGACCAAGAAGGTCGCGGCCACAGTCGTGCAGTCGGCTGGCAAGACAGAGTTGCATGGTTTCGTCAAGACTCACGCGTAGCCTGGAGCCAAGGTCTTCACCGATGACAACAAGGTCTACACGAATTTGCCGTTCGACCATGACAGCGTGAAGCACTCGCTAAGCGAGTACGTCAAGGGCGGCGTCCACACGAATGGGATTGAATCTCTGTGGTCATTGATCAAGCGAGCGCACAACGGAACCTTTCACAAGCTCTCACCGAAGCATCTTGACCGCTACATTCAGGAGTTCGCCGGTCGCAAAAACATCCGCGATCAGGACACGATCGAGCAGATCGCCTCGATCCGTAGAGGCATGGAAGGCAAGCGTCTGCGCTACAAGCAGTTGATCGCTTCGAATGGTGGTCTTCTGGTGCGAGGGGTTAACGAACTGTCTCTTAGTAACTATCCCGTGGTCGGAACGCCAGTTCAACATGCTTCAAATAGCAATCACTGGAATGACCCACCATCCTTCCGGGGACGACACTACAGATATCAACTGGTCTGTGAAGTTTGATATCACGGAAGTATCGGGGGCCAGTGTCAAGAAGTGGGGCTCGATAGAAATCCAAGGAGTAGAGGACGCGGAAGAGGAACGCTTGCCAATATTGGCTTACGCGAAGCTCGCGACTCACCTTGAAGAGTTGTTTCGGATCGCCAATCAGAGGGGAGACGCTGTGATTGCCGACTGGGGCCTGAGCGAAGTCGTCGAACCGAAGCAACTCCCACCGGGTACGGATGACTAATGTTTGCTCGCCTGCTGGCTGCCGCCGTACACGTACAATGGGTTATGGCTACTGGATGCGTACACGTTCCAGCGCAAGATCTCGAAGTCGTGTACCAAGACTCATGGCCTGGTGGGGATCCAATGTTAGTTGCACCTGGAGATCTGGTTTACCCGCCTCCGGATTCTGGAAGGCAATCAGCATCCCAATATCGCCAGATCGTGGAAGAAAGCTCAGAAGGTAACCCTTCATCCGGTCAAACCTGACCATTCCGGACTCATCTAGCTGGAAGCTCAGTTCAGAATCACTCATTGCTCGATGACCTTTCGACTGTGCAAATCTGTCTTACTGTCAGCGTTGTGACTCAGGCACTGGGCAGTCCTTGGTCTCTGGCCCCAGAACCGGACAGTTGCCATCGAAGACGTACATGAGATTGAAGTCCGTTCCGGGAGCGTAGAACCCTCGTGATCCAGTGGTCGGCCAAACCCGGATAATTCCGTGTTCGCGAAGCCTGACGGAATCCTTGCCAAACTTAAGGAACGGTTTCCAGTACGTGTACCGAGAGGCATTTGCCAGAGACTGTCGATCCCTGTGGTAGACCGCTATGCTTCCGGCAGTCCAGCTAGTGCATTGCGGTTGGAGGATCACGTGGTTGGCATAGTTGGCTGCGGCTTCGTACTTCCCGTCTCGGACGGCCCTGACATACTTTGAGATCACAGACGCATCGCTACAGACCAGTGTTGTTGCCGTGACCTTGACGTGTGCGCCACTTGCGCCCGGCAGACACACTACCAGCAGTGCGGCGAGAATCGCATTACGCATCGCATCCCCCTAGAGGTCTCCGGCACCTTGGTGCCGGGCCATGGACACGTCAACGCAAAGATTGTGTTTCAGTCCTGCCTATTTGCTGCGACGTCGGGAGCGCCCATTGCCTGCAAGCAGCTCTTGCATTCAGCAGTTAGCCCGGCTCGGGCTTCCTTGCTCACATGTCCGCTTGCAGCCTATCACACCAATGCGACTATATGCTATGATTATTTTCAGCAGATCTTCTAGGTCTGCTAAGTTATTGAGTATGGGTGATTTGTATGAAACCGAAGACCGTCAGCATCGCTGACTCTTCCTACCAGCCGAGCCGCGATCAGCTCTGCAAAGATCGCCGCGTCGACGCCACCTTCAGTCAAGCCATCAAGGCTCTCGTGCGACCGGTGCGCGTCAAGCGCGTGATGCCAAAGAAGCGATCACGCTAGGCATGGGTAGAAGTGATAGTCTGAACGGGTCTTCCGATGATCGTGTTTCTAGTTCTTGCAATTGACGGTCGGGATATCACCAACTCCGTCAGCTCAGCCTTCAAGGAAAAGAATATCCGCCAAATTGGTGACGGGAGCCGGTGGCTTGTCTGTGACCCAGAGGTTACTACCAGTTCGGGGATCTGGAATCGTGTCAACAGCCCGAAGGGCTTGATAGGTACTGCTCTTGCGCAATCTTCCAAGGAGACGCCTTTCACGGATTGCTTAATTGTGCCAGTTGTCGATTACTACGGTTTCGCGGATGCCGGTATTTGGCAGTGGATCGAATCGAAGAGAGTATAGCCGACATGGCCGAATCGGGAAACAGGTCTCCTGCCGGTCCGCCGACAGATACAGGATCAGAGAGGGTAGTGACCAGATCGTCTTGGCTCAAGGATCACCAAGTACTGCTCGCCTGTTTGGCAACGCTGGCAGTTCAGCTCGTCATCTACATGTTCGGTTACCGCGAGGTGATCGAGTACCGCATGAACGACTTCAAGGATGTCATCACACGACTGGAAACGTCCGTGGATGATCTGGACCGGAAGATGAACGACCTCATTCTTGAGCTGGTCAGGA
>JAPOOH010000074.1 GCA_026713505.1 Chloroflexota bacterium
CCGATCGACCTCGCGATGCTGCGCGCCAGCATAGTCTTGCCTACTCCGGGCACGTCTTCTATGAGGAGGTGACCGCGGCACATCAGCGCCATCACGGCCAGCCGCTCCTCTTCTCCCTTGCCCAGGATCACTTTGCCTAGGTTGTCGAGCAGCCTTTCGGCGATACCCCTTGCCGCGTCCATATTCAAGTCGTGCCCGGAAACTACCAATGCTCCGCTCCTCGGGAACTGTCTCTTTGTGCATGGGATGTATAGAGCACATGGCAGGGCGCGTCAAACCTTGAGTGGGATATGCCTGAGAGTCAGCCGTGCGCGAGGAAGGCCGGTGCTGTACGCTAATGCATTGAGAACGATTGCAGAGGCTCTGCTTGACGGACTACTACCCTGCATATTTGAACATCACCGGGCGGCGCGTGGTCGTCATCGGCGGGGGTGAGGTGGCCGACCGGAAGACGGCGCAACTGCTTGCGTCCGGTGCGGACGTAACGCTCGTCAGCCCCAACGCGACGCCGGAGTTGGAACGTCTCGCTTCGGAGGGACGCGTACGCTGGATACGGCGTGCATACGCCACGGGCGACCTCGCGGGAGCATGGCTGGCGGTAGCGGCCACTGACGACCCTGCTGTGCAACGCAGCATTCATGCGGAAGCGGAGCGGGAGAAGACGCTGTTGAATGTGGTGGATGTCGTGGAGTTGTGCGGGTTCATCGCTCCATCCATCGTGCAGCGCGGCCCGGTAACGATAGCCGTTTCCACGGGCGGGGCGAGTCCGGCGCTTGCACGGAAGGTGCGCGAACTGATCGACGGTACCCAGAACCCTCCACACTATGATCACGACACGTTCTGCCGGTGCATCGAATGGGCGGACGCGGCAGATACGCTCGCGGATGTTCGGGCGGAACTGAAGGCAGCCGGCAGGGTTGCGACGCCAGATGCGTGGCAGGACGCGATGGACGAGCAACTGCTGGGCCTGGTCCGTGCGGGTAAGAGGGGCGAAGCGAAACAGCGGCTACGCGCAGCCCTGCTTACGGGTGGGGAGACGTAGGGCGATGCGCATCGTCATGACGGGCCTGAGCCATCACACCGCGCCGCTGGCAACACGGGAGCGGCTGAGCCTCACGAGCGAGACCCTGCCTGTAGCATTGGAGACGTTGCAGCGCCACGCGGGACACGGCGTCATCGTGGCTACCTGCAACCGAACGGAGATCTATACGCTCGCGCCGTCTTTCAAGGGCGGCAAGCATGCCATCGAGCGGTTCATCGAGGAACAGTTCGACGTGGACGTCGAGTCCGTCCGTGATCACCTCTACACCTTGGAACAGGGTAACGCGGTGGCGCACCTCTTCCGGGTCGCTTCCGGACTCGACTCGCAGATCCTTGGGGAGTCGGAGGTGCTGGGACAGGTGCGGGACGCTTTCAGCGCTGCCCGGCAAGGAGGCGCTTCTGGCGGCGCTATGGCGCACTTGTTCCACAGCGCCCTCCGCACGGGCAAGCGCGCCCGGACCGAGACGGCCATAGGGCGCAATGCGCTCTCCCTGAGCCGTGCGTGCATTGAGCTGGCACGTCGGGCTGTCGGTTCGCCGGACGGTAAGCGCGTGCTGGTGATTGGCGTGGGAGAAGCTTCACGCCTAGCTGGGTTGGCGCTGCGCGACTCTGGCGCAGCCAGCATCGTCATCGCCAATCGGACGCCCGCGAACGCAGCCGAACTCGCTCAAGAGCTGGATGCGGGAGTCGCACCGTTGGACAACCTCGCTTCGCTGCTGGCGCAGGCGGATCTGGCCGTGACCGCTACTGCCGCCCCGGACTTCATCCTGTCTGCGTCACTGATCGAAGAGGCGATGCGGGCGCGCAATGGGAAGCCACTCGCAATCATGGACATGGCCGTTCCCCGCGACGTCGACCCAGCAGCCGGGGCGGTTCCTGGAATCCACGTTTACACGCTGGACGACGTGGAATCGCTGGCGGAAGCCAACCGGCAGCAGCGCGAGTCGGAGGCACGGCACGTAGAGGCTATCGTCGCGGAGGAGACCGAGAGGTTTCGGCAGTGGTGGAAGGGGCGCGCCGTCACGCCGACCATCGCCGCGATACGCCACGAGGCCGAACAGCTACGGGCCGCGGAATTCGCGCGGACCGTCGAGCGAATGGAAGGTCTGTCTGTGGAGGACGCCAGGCGCATCGAACAGATGACGAAGGCGCTGGTCAAGAAGCTCTTGCACCAGCCGACGGCGCACCTGCGCGAACGCAACGACGAGTCTGTAACACAGTCCGCCCGCCGACTCTTCGGGCTGGAAGAGTAGCGTACCGGCCATGCCGCGCACGATCGTCATCGGCACACGCGGCAGCAGGCTGGCGCTTGTGCAGGCGCATGCCGTCGCAGACGCTCTCGCATCTGTCTCGCCAGATAGGGACTTCCGTATCGAGCCCATCTCGTCGGCAGGCGACGAACAGCCCGACGCCGCGCTCGAGTCGCTGGGGCTGGGCGTGTTCACTTCCGCCATCGAAAAGGCGTTGCTCGATGGACGCATAGACGTTGCGGTGCACAGCCTGAAGGATCTGCCCACGAGTCAGCCCAGCGGGTTAACCGCCGTACCGGTGATGGAGCGGGAAGACCCCCGAGACGTGCTGATAGACCGCTGGAACGCTGGTCTGCTCGACCTGCCGGAGGGAGCCCGCATCGGTACGAGCAGCCCTCGCCGCGCCGCACAGATTGCCCACGGACGGAGGGACATCCTCCTACTTCCGATCCGTGGAAACGTCGAGACTCGCATCAGGAAATCGGAGGGCCCGGACTATGATGGTGTCATCGTAGCCGCAGCAGGCGTGGAGCGCCTTGGCTTGACGCAGCACATAGCGGAGCGCCTTTCCCCGCACGTATGCACCCCGGCGCCGGCACAGGGCGCGCTCGCTGCTGAAGCGCGCTCCGACGACAGCGTCATGCTCCGGCTGCTCGGGCGACTCGTCCATGAACCCACGAGGACCGCGGTTGAAGCGGAACGGTCCTTGCTGCGCGCCGCTGGAAGCGGTTGCCGCTTGCCGATGGGTGCGTTTGCGGAGGTGCATGAGGAGCAGGTGCGTCTGTTCGCGACCGTAACACCGCCCGACGGTTCAATGAGCTATCGGGTGGAGGTCACGGGCAACCTCGCCGAGCCTGACCTGCTGGGGATGGCCGCGTACCATGCGTTGCTGGAGCAGGGAGCATACGGTTTGCTGCGGGAGGCGGGCACATGACAGCAAGCGGCGCGGTCTACCTCGTTGGTGCGGGGCCGGGTGACCCCGGGCTCATCACAAAGAGGGGCGCAGAACTGCTGCAGGAAGCGGACGTGGTGGTATATGACCGGCTCGTCTCTCCCGCTCTGCTCGCCCTGTCGCGGCACGCAGACCTCATCTATGTCGGCAAGGAGCCTGAAACGCCCGGCGAGTTCCAGTCGTTCATTAACCAGCAGTTGGCGGCTCATGCAAGGGACGGCAAGACAGTTGTCCGACTGAAAGGGGGCGACCCGTTCGTATTCGGCCGCGGCGGTGAGGAAGCGATGGCCCTGGCCGAGGCGGGAGTCCGGTTCGAGGTCGTCCCTGGTGTCACGTCTGCGATCGCAGTGCCTGCCTATGCGGGTGTGCCTGTCACGCACCGGGACATAGCGGCGGCGTTCACGGTCGTGACTGGCTCGGAAGACCCCGCTAAGCCGGACCCCCAGGTGGACTGGAGGGCGCTCGCCAGGGTAGGTGGAACGCTAGTGGTGCTCATGGGTTGGCGGAGCCTGCCTGCCATCGTGCAGACCTTGATCGGAGAGGGTCGGTCACCGGAAACACCAGTTTCTGTGACCCAGTGGGGCACGCTCCCGAACCAGCGCACTGTCAGCGGCACGCTGGCAGACATCGTGGGGAGAGGAGAGGCGGAAGGGATCACCTCTCCGGTCGTAACGGTCATCGGTGAAACTGTTGCCTTGCGTCCTGCGATGCGCTGGTTTGACCGCACCCCGCTCTTCGGTAAACGCGTACTCGTCACTCGTTCTCGCACGCAGGCAGGATCACTCAGTGCCATGTTGACTGCTCAGGGTGCTGATGCCGTCGAACTGCCAACGATAGCGGTGGAGCCACTGCCCGATACCTCGGCGCTTGACGCCGCCTTGGCGGACCTGGAGAGTTTCGACTGGGTCATATTCACGAGCACGAACGGCGTTGACGCAGTGTTCAGGCGTCTTGCCGCAGCCGGGAGGGATGCTAGGGCGTTCTCCCATGCCAGCGTAGCGGCCATCGGACCGGCAACGGCGGCGGCGCTCGCTGCTCGCGGAATCACGGCAGACCTCATGCCTGCTGCGTACACGTCGCGTTCCGTCGCTAGCTCGTTCGCAGCGTTGGAAGTTGGGGGCGCGCGGATGCTGTTGCCACGGGCGGACATCGCGCCGCCCATGCTTCCCGACGGACTTCGTCAGATGGGAGCGTTTGTGACGGACGTCAGCGCTTACCGCACCGCCGTGCCGCAGGAGGCCGCCACCGCAGCAAGGGAGACGCTCGCCTCTGGTACGATAGATGCGGTCACGTTCACGAGTTCCTCCACGGTGCGGAACCTCGTGGGCCTGCTCGGCAATGCCGCGCTCATCAACGAGAGCAAGGTGGTGTCTATAGGGCCGGTGACCAGCAAGACGGCGTCCGAGCTTGGCGTGCGAGTGGACAGAGAGGCGGCAGAGCATACCGTGCGCGGCGTAGCAGAAGCAGTGTTGGAGGTTCTGGGCGATGAGTGAACTCCTGACTGGTCCGTCGGCTCGCTCCAGGGAAGCGGTCTTTCCTGCGGTTCGCCCCCGTAGGCTGCGGCGCACCGCCGCGCTGCGGGATCTTGTGCGGGAGACGTCTGTGGGCCCCGCGGACTTTGTCTATCCAATGTTCGTCACGCATGGGCGCGACGTTCGTGTGCCCATCGAACCGATGCCTGGACAGGCACAGTTGTCCATTGACAACTTGATCCGGGAAGCTGCGGAGGCGGTGCAGCTCGGCATCCGGGCCGTGTTGCTGTTCGGGCTGCCGCCGAACAAGGACGCGCTTGGCACCGGCGCATACGACCAGGACGGCATCATTCAGGAAGCCACGTCTGCATTGAAGCAGGCACTCCCCGGCGTGCTGGTCATCACAGACGTCTGCCTTTGCGAGTACACGGACCACGGCCACTGCGGTGTACTGCTCGACGACGGCACAGTAGCCAACGACGAGACGCTTGAGCTGCTCTCACGCACGGCGGTATCGCATGCCGACGCGGGAGCGGACATTGTTGCTCCGTCCGCCATGATGGACGGGCAGGGGGGAGCGATCCGCGCCGCTCTCGACGCCGCCGGGCATGGCGATGTGCCGGTAATGGCTTACGCCTCCAAGATGGCGTCCGCCTTCTACGGGCCATTCCGCGCAGCAGCCGATTCGGCCCCGCAGTCCGGTGACCGGAAGGCCTACCAGATGGACGGGGCGAATGCGCGGGAAGCGATGCGCGAGCTGCAGCAGGATGCGGCCGAAGGGGCCGACATCCTCATGGTCAAGCCAGCGCTTGCGTACCTGGATGTTATTGCAAGGGCACGGGAGGCGTTCGACCTTCCCATCGCTGCGTACAACGTTTCCGGTGAGTACGCGATGCTCAGGGCAGCGGCGGCGAACGGCTGGTTGGACGAACGCTCCGCCATGCTGGAAACACTCACGAGCATCAAGCGCGCCGGGGCGGACATCATCATCACGTACTTCGCCAAGGACGCCGCCCGGGCTACTGGTAGCGGGCGCATGATCCGATGACCGACACCAGCGCCAGGCAATACGTCGTCAACAGCCTTGTGGAACGGCACGCCGCCGTTTTTGAGCCTGTGGGTGGCTCCACAGACATCGACCTCGCCGTCAGAACGGGCGATGGGCAATACGTAGAGGTCATCGTTAGGGAATCTATGGCAGCGGAAGAGCCACGCTCGTTCACGATGCGGCGCTTTCGCCCGCGGCCTCATCTCTTCATCTTGTGCATCGCGCCGGGGCCTGAAGCGTGGCTGGTGCCTTCCACCGTGTTCGAGCGTTTTGCGACAGGCGCGCCCGGGGAGCCCGAATGGGCCCTCCAGTTCGATGCTCCACAGGACGAGCCGTTAAGCGAACGGCTATCCGTGTACCGCGAACGGTGGGCCCTGATTGCCAACTACGGCGAGTACCGCTCCACTTTGAACGACCCCTTGGCCTTGCGGGTCAGGATCGCGATGTTATAACATCTATGTATGTTATGTACTTGAACGAGGATCGCGATGACTGGCTTGCCTGAAACCAACATTAGAGTCGCTGATCAGGTGTGGATTGCCTTGGCGCTGCTCACGTCCGAAGACCCCGCCCGAGACGGTTTCACGGGCAGTGAGGTACGGGAGAGGGTTCGGCAGGAATTCGGAGGCGTCCCGCCGGGTATCGTGACGCACATAGCTCAGCATTGCGTCGCAACGAAACCGGTAAGCCCCAGCAGGAACCGCATGATTACCAAGCGTGGCTCCCTCAATTCGCTCTACCGGGAGGGTGATTCGTGTCACCCGGACAGGATGGACGGCAAAGTCCATCCCAGGATGCAGGACCTCCCGCCTCGCTACCAAGGACTCCTTGCCTGGTATCAGAACTCGTATGCAAACCAGATGAAGGCCTTCGGCCAGAATGCGGCGCTGCTGCAATACACTCCCACGGAAGGCAGTGGCTTGGGTGACATTGCAGCTCGCCATGACGAGTACCTTGCTGCCCCGGAGCGCGTCCAACCGTACCCGACGCGCACGTCCATGCCCTACATGGTGTATGCGGCCGAGGACCGGGTGCCGTTTGGGTCATCGTCGCCGGAAGAGGAGCAGGGGGCTGGGTGACCACCAGATCCGACAGGTTCTTCTTCGTTGACACCTCAGCCTTCTATGCCCGGCTCGACCGAAGCGATCAGTGGCATCAGCGCGCCGTCCTGGGCTTCCTGGAGTTGGCGCGGCGGAATGCCATCTTGGTGACCAGCAACCTCGTGGTTGCGGAGACCCATAACCTCGCTTGGCAGCGCCTGGGCTTTCAAGTCGCACGGGACTGGCTCGCCCTGCTGGCTGACTTCAACGTGCGATTCCAGACATCAGAGGAGCACCAGCGCACCGAGCAGGTCCTGCGTTCTCCGATCGGCCCCCACCTCTCCTATGTCGATGCAGCGTCGATCGTGGTGATGGAGGCCGTGTCGCTGTCGACTATCTTCTCCTTCGACAGCGACTTCGCGCTTGCGGGCTTTTCGTTGTATCCAGGCCAGACCTCGCCGGTCCGACGGCGACAGTAGGTCCGTGGCTGCTTCAGTGGCCGGCACCAGGATGAAATCTCTGAGGATAGGACAGTTACGGCATGCGACTCGATAACTCGGAACGGCTCTTCGCCCGCGCCCGCAGGCTGATCCCCGGTGGCGTCAACAGCCCGGTCCGCTCGTTCGGGGCGGTGGGCGGGACGCCGCGGTTCATTGTCAGCGGTAGCGGCGCCCATGTCCGGGACGCTGACGGCAATGAGTACTTGGACTTCGTTGGGTCGTGGGGGCCGCTCGTTCTGGGCCATGCACATCCGGCGGTGGTTGAAGCGGTGCAGCGCGCCGCAGCGGACGGCACCAGCTTCGGGGCGCCCACCGAGGGGGAATTGGAGCTCGCAGAACTCATCACGCGCACCATGCCGTCGATAGAGATGCTTCGCCTTGTGAACTCGGGCACCGAGGCCGCGATGAGCGCCATACGCATCGCGCGGGCCTACACGGGGCGGAGCAAGCTGATCAAGTTCAATGGGAACTACCACGGCCACGCTGACGCCCTGCTCGTGAAGGCGGGCTCCGGGGCGGCGACCTATGGCGTCCCGACGAGCGCGGGCGTTCCACCCGGCTACGCTGCTGAGACGCTCGTCGCCGAGTTCAATGCTCTTGCCTCTGTGGAGGCGCTGTTCGAGGCGAACGTGAACCAGGTGGCGGCTGTCATTGTCGAACCGGTCGCAGGCAACATGGGGGTCGTGGCCCCGGCAGACGGCTTCCTTGCTGGCCTGAGCCGGGTGTGCGACGAAAACGGCGCGCTGCTCATCTTCGACGAGGTCATCACCGGTTTCCGCGTGGCGTACGGGGGGGCGCAGGAGCGCTATCGCGT
The DNA here is from genome assembly GCA_026713505.1 of Chloroflexota bacterium. Classification (GTDB taxonomy): domain Bacteria; phylum Chloroflexota; class Dehalococcoidia; order Lucifugimonadales; family Australimonadaceae; genus Bin16. Next base: position 8,118 of record JAPOOH010000074.1, read on the forward strand.
TAGGCCCGATCTGACGTGCCTCGGCAAGATCATCGGCGGCGGGCTGCCCGTAGGCGCTTACGGAGGGCGTGCCGATGTGATGCAGATGGCCGCACCGCTCGGCCCCGCGTATCAGGCGGGGACACTCTCCGGCAATCCGCTGGCCACGGCTGCTGGCATCGCGTGCCTGCGAGAGCTGGCGAAGCCGGGCGTGTTTGAAACGCTGGAAGGGCTCGGCGCGGAGGCTGAGGCCGGCTTGCGTGCCGCGGCAGATGCAACAGGCGTGGCGGTGACGGTGAACCGGGTCGGCTCCATGCTCACGGCATTCTTTGCCGCACCTCCCGTGACAACCTGGGCTGAGGCAGCGTCCTCGGAGACGGCGCAGTACGCCGCATTCTTCCACGGCTTGCTGGAGCGCGGGGTCTACGTCGCGCCGTCGCAGTTCGAGGCGGCGTTCGTGTCGCTTGTGCACACTGCGGAGGACATCGCGTTCGCGGCCGACCAGGCACGGGAAGCGATGGCGTCGCTGTAAGATAGAGCTGTGAAGACACGATTCACCACAACCTTCGCTCTCCTCGGACTCATCGCCGTATCGAGCATCCTTGCCGGATGTGGTCCCTCCGGACCCACCCCAACACCCGCCGTTCCGACGGACGGCGTGCTGGATGTCGACATGCGGAATTACGTCTACGAACCCAGGACCTTCGAATTCAAGGTGGGAGAGACCGTGGAATTCCGCTTGATATCCGAGGACGAACCGCATACCTTTACGGTCAAGGACCTCGGGATCAACTGGGTCGTGCCGAAGAACGAAGAGCCGCAGGTGGAGACCTTCACCTTCAACGAGGCTGGAACGTACAGGCTCGTTTGCACGGTGTCCGGACACGAAGGTTCAGGAATGGTTGGCAAGATTACCGTCGTGGAGTAATCTCGCTGCACAACTGCCGGGAAAGGAGCAACCTATGTCAGACGCAGAACAGATTTACCTAGACCTCGTGCGTTATGGGCATATCTTCAGCGGCATACTCTGGATAGGCATACTGTACTTCTACAACTTCGTGCAGGCGATCGCCCTGCCTCGCATGCCCGCAGAAGCCAGGCCGCACTACCAGACGACCATCCTGCCGTTCTCGCTGAACGTGTTCCGTTGGGCTTCGCTGTCGACGCTGCTCTTCGGCCTCCTCTTCATCATCAGCGCAGAGGCGGGAGTGGGGAACCTCAACCTTGACGGCGCCTACCTGTTGAGTGACCGAGGCAAGTCGATTCTCGTCGGTGGCACCCTCGGCATCATCATGGCTTACAACGTCTGGATGATCATCTGGCCGAACCAGCAGAAGATCATCGCCGCCGTGAAGGACACGTTGGAGAACGGGACTCCCGCTCCTGCCGACCAACCGAAGTGGGCTCGGACCGCCCTCCTGGCTTCCCGCACGAACACCATGCTCTCCATCCCCATGCTCTTCTTCATGGTGGCTGCGGTGCACTTGACTATCCTCTGGCAGTAGGCCAAGTTCGAGAAAGGAGCGTCACCATGAAGAACCCACTCGACACCGTAAAGGGCACAGTGGCTGCCGGGATCATCATAACGGTCGTTCTGGCCTTGATCATCGCGGTTGCCTTCTAGCCCGGGCTGCGAGCAATGGACAAAGAGCGGGAGCCTATGGCTCCCGCTCTTTCGTTAACCACGATAGTCCGCGGCGGCCTACTTCGACAGCAGACGCTCCCGCAGCGCCGGTGCCTCGGCGATGTCCAGCATCGTCCACGCCATAGCGACTGCGCCGTCGTACAGCGCCTGGTCTGCGGCGGGCGTCGCGCAGGCTGCGGCAAACTCCGGCTGGTGGTTCACTGCGGGGAGCGACTCGATCCCGATCGCGGGATGGATGGAGGGCAGGGCGAGCGACACGTTGCCCATGTCTGTCGAGACGGGCGTTGCGGGGCTTGGCCCGCCGGGTGCGGGGAACCGCCGCCCCAGTTGCTCCGCGTTCCGCTGGTACGCCGCCGCCATCTCCAGGTCGTGGTCGAGGTGCGCGAACGGTCTGTCGCCGCCGACGATACTCAGGCGAGCGCCGGTCGCCAGAGCACCGGCCTCGAAGCACCGCATGACCTTCTCGTAGACCTCCGTGAGGTCGTCCAGCGTGACGGCGCGCACGGCGTAGTCCGCTGAAGCGTGCGCGGGGATGATGTTGAACGCGTCGCCGCCGTGCGTGACGATGCCGTGCACCCGGTCCGTTGGGCGGATGTGCTGGCGGAGCAGGCCGATGGCCGTCTGCGCAATGGTCAGTGCATCCGCGGCGTTGATGCCCTGCTCCGGGAAGCCGGACGCATGGGCCGCCTTCCCTTCGTAGTGCGCCTCGAAGAACGACGCCGCAACGATGGGCCACACTGCTACGTCCCACGGCGCGGGATGCGTCATCATCGCGGCGTGGGCGCCATCGAATGCGCCGCCTTCCAGCAGGCGTATCTTTCCGCCGGAGCGCAACACCTCTTCTGCGGGCGTGCCCATCACCGTGACGGTGAGGCCGACGTCGTCTGCGACCGCTCCGGCGCCGATGCCTGCGCCGACCGCGCTCGCCGCGATGATGTTGTGCCCGCAGGCGTGACCGATGCCGGGCAGCGCGTCGTACTCCGCGCAGACGACTACGTGCAGTGGCCCTGAGCCCTTCGTCGCGCGGAACGCCGTCGGCAGGTTGCACACGCCCGGCTCGACGGCGAACCCGGCTGCGTCCAGCGTCTCTTCCAGCCAGCCGGATGCCTGCTCCTCCTCGTAACCCAGCTCCGGGTTCGCGTGGATGCGGCGGCTGAGCGCGGTCAACTCTCCGCGTGCGGCGTCGATGGCCGCTCGCGCGGCGTCTCTTGCGTCAGCCATCAGTCCTCGTGTCCCTTGTAGAGCAGTTGGAGCGTGTGGCCTTCCGGGTCATTGAAGTAGATGCAGGTCGGATCGCCGGTGCGGCCTCGCACCTCGATGCCTTCTGCCTCGATACGGGCCTTCGTCTCCTCGTAGCCGGCGGGCTCCATGCGAAGTGCCATGTGGTTCAGCTCGCGACCGCTGGACGCACCGTTGATGCGCGACGCGTCGAACAGCGCAACCTGGTCGTGCTCGCCGCACCGGAGGAAGCACTGCCAGTCGTTCTCGTGCCCGACGCTCATGCCGAGCACGTCGATGTAGAAGCGCCTGGCGCGGGGCAGGTCGTTCACCCAGAGCACCACGTGGTCTATGCCCGTCGTCTTGATCTGCAACTTCTCTGCTTGCTGCACCATTTGTGCCTCCTTCACCTCTTGGCCAACCTGCGTGCCGGTAGGCCTCCTACGCGGCGACGATAGCGTAGCACCTTCACGCTCGCGCCGCGCACCTGGGGGCGGGTGCGGCGTATACTCCGCCCAACCGGACGGACCAACAGGAGGCGCGCATGGTCTCTTTCACCGAACGCTACGAACCCTGGAAACTCACGCCCTATGAGAAGTGGGTGAGCGAAGAGGGGTTGAAGGTGCATACCCAGCAGCTCGTCGAGAACATCCACACGATAGGCGTGGAGCCGTGGGGACGCACCGGCACGCACGCCCCGTTGCTTGCCCTCACCGCAGACCCGCTGGAAGGCGCGCTGGTGAACAACCAGGGCACCATCCGGTTCGTCTGCGAGATACCCCCGGGGGGCACGTTCAACATGGAGCGCCACATGTACGAGGAGATCTTCTTCGTGCTGAAGGGGCGCGGGGCGACCGCGGTCTGGTACGAGGGCCAGCCGAGGCACACGTTCGAGTGGCAGGAGGGCAGCGTCTTCTCCATCCCCCTCAACGCCTGGCACGAGCTCTACAACGCCAGCGGCGACGAGACCGTGCGACTCTATGGCGCCACCAATGCCCCCACCGCGTTCAACCTGTACGGCAGCCCGGAGCTCATCTTCGACTGCCCCATGACGTTCCCTGACCGGTTCGACCCGACAGACGAGCTCTACTTCAGCGGGAAGTCGTCCAAGCTCGAGGACCGGTTCATGGAGACGAACTTCATCCCGAACGTTCACAACGTCGTGCTGGACAGGTGGACCGCCCGGGGCCCGGGAGAGAACATGATGATCAACATGGCCAACGGCCACTTCATCTGCCACCTCTCCGAGTTCCCGGCGGGCACGTACAAGAAGGCCCACACCGGCGAGGCCAACCGAAAGCGCACAGGGCTCGTCTCCGACATCGCGTACCTCTTCCTGAGCGGCGAGGGTTACGACCTGCAGTGGCCGGAGGGGGTCTATCCGTCGCCCGGCACCGAATGGGAGCAGCTGGACTACAAGGCCGGTACGCTCATGTCTCCCGGTACGGGCTACCATCAGCACTTCAACTGCAGCGCGGAGCCGATCCGCTATCTCGTCCTGCGCTACGGCAACCCCAGGTATGCCGGATATCTCGGTGCGCGCTACAAGAACACCGGCGGCCCGCAGATACAGTTCGTCGAGGAAGACCCGGCCATACGCGCGCACTTCGAGGAAGAGCTGGCCAGTCGCGGAGCAGTCTCCCGCATGGAGGGCTACATAGACGAGCCGTAGCCCTCGCCGGGGGGTTGCTCGTCCTCCTCCAGGCCGAACTCTCCCAGCTCGACGCGGGCCTCTTCGACGAGTTCCTCCACCACGCGCTTCGCCACGCCCGCGTCGAGCAGGGAAACGCGCGTCATCTCCAGCGCCGCTTCCAGCTCCGGCCAGACGACCGCGTCCGCTCCGGCCCCCTCCAGCGCTCGCAGTTCCTCTTCCCGGCCGGCCCGGCTCACGATGCGGACCTCCGGGTTGAGCCGTCGGGCGTGCTGCACGGCAACCAGCGCGGATACGTGCTCCGGCAGCGCCGCGACGAAGAGCCTTGCGTTCTGTATGCCTGCCGCGGTCAGCACGGCAGCGTTTGTCGCGTCGCCGAAGATGAGCGAATGGTCCCTGTCAGTGTTCCGGGAGGCGATCGTCGGGTCGGACTCGATGGCGATGTAGGAAAGCCCAAGACGCTGGACCTCCTGCACGATGAGTGCCCCTACGCGCCCGTGTCCCGCCACGATCACGTGCCCGTGCAGATCGGGAGCGCGCTCCAGGGCTGACTCTGCTCCGGCTGCGCCTGCGAGGTGCCGTTCGAAGAACGTGGAGCGCGTTCGCAGGGATGTCAGCGCTCGTGATGCCGCAGCCACGAACCCGGGCGTGATCGCCATCGTTGCTACCGCCGCCGTGATGATCAGCGGCAGCAGCTCTTCTCCAGCGACTCCCATCGCAACCGCCGCGCCCGCGACGATGAAGCTGAACTCGCCTATCTGGATCATCAGGAATCCGGTACGCGCAGCCGTGTCGGGCAGGTAGCCGACCGCGCGAACGAGCGAATGGATGAGGAAGAACTTGACGACTATCGACGCCCCGATGAAGAGCGCCACCTCGCCGATATGATCGCCAAGGAAAGCAACGTCCGTCAGCATGCCCAGCGACACGAAGAAGAACGCTGCGAACACGTCGCGGACGGGTATCACCTCTGAGAGGGCGCGGTGCCCGGCCCAGTCCGACTCGCTCAGGACCAGCCCTGCGACGAACGCTCCGAGCGGCGCGGACAGCCCTCCCCATGAGGTGAGCGCCGCCGCGCCCAGAGCCGCTGCCATGACCGTAACGACGAACGACTCGCGCGCGCCTACCAGCGCTACGCGCTTGAGCAGCCAGGGAAGGCCGAACGAACCCACGAACAGGACCACGGCGAGGATGCCCGCGGCCTTCGCCGCACTGATGGCCAGCTCCCGGGCGAGCGAGTCACCTTCTCCCCCCAGCGCAGCGATCACAGCCATCATCGGTACGAAGGCGAGGTCCTGCACCAGCAGCATCCCTGCTGCCATGCGCCCGTGTAACGTTCCCAGTTCGCCCCGGTCGTTCAGCGTCTTGAGCGCAACCATGGTGCTGCTGAGCGAGAGCGCCATGCCCGCTACGAGAGAGGCGCGCGCATCCCAGCCGAGCGCCGTGCCGATGCCGTAACCCACGGCTATCGTCAGGGTTATCTGCCCAACGCTGGCAACCAGCACACGCCAGCCCAGGCGGCGCAGATCGGTGAGCGATATCTCCACTCCAACGGCGAAGAGCAGCAGGATGACGCCGAACTCGGCGAGCGTCTGGACGTCCTCCAACTCCGTCACCAGCGCCATGGCCTGCGGCCCCACGACCGCGCCTGCCACCAGGTAGCCGATGAGCGGAGGCAGGCGCAGGAGGCGCGCGGCGAGGCCTCCGACGCCGGCCGCCAGGAGGATGACAACGATGTCGTCGAACAGCTCGGTCCCTAGTTCCATCGCCTACGTGCACCTCGCTATAGGGACGGGCAGTGCCCCTTTCCTGTCCGCGTCGACCCTGACGCAGGTCAGGCTGCTTGCTCCAACTGAATGAGCATCACGTAGACGTGCTGCGGGTCGGAGATGAGGCTGATCCGCCCTATCCCCGGGATGGACATCGGTTGCACCTGCATGCTGCCGCCCATGGCCTGCACCTTCTCCAGCGCCGCGTCGAGGTCCTCCACCGCGAAGTAGACCGTCCAGTTCGGGGGCACCTCACCCCATATCGGCTGGATGGCAAGCATCCCCGCGGCAGGCGCTCCCCCGCTCGTGAAGAGGTTGTACGGAACGCCACCCGCGCCCGGCACCTGCTCTGTTTCCCACCCGAAGAGGGCGCGGTAGAAGTTGCCGGCCGCCTCCGTGTCGTGGGTGTACAGCTCGGACCAGCAGTAGGCTCCCGCCTCTCCGATGAGTTCCACCCCGATGTGCGTCTTCGCCTCCCACAGGTTCAGGACGGCGCCGGTCGGGTCGATGATGCTGGTCATCCGCCCGAATTCCATCACGTCTATCGGAGGCATGATCACAGTTCCACCCACACCGGCCGCCTTCTCCGCGGCCGCCTCCACGTTCGCAACCGCAACGTAGGAATTCCAGTGGGGAGGCACTCCCTGCTCCAGCATGTCCGGCATCATCGGAGACATGCCCGCGATGTTCTTCCCGTTCCGGCTGAAGAGGGTGTAGACGAAGTCGTCGCTTACCGGGTTGTCCACGGTCTCGCAGCCGAGCAGCGTGGAGTAGAACTCCCTCGCGCTCTCCACGTCGGTGGTCATCAGGTCCACCCAGTTGAACATCCCGGGGTCGTGGCGGGAAACCTCAGCCATCGGTGCTCTCCTTTCGGACGCGCCGTCACCGGCTGCGCCATCGTGCTCTAGGATACGTCAACTCCGTCCGTTCCTCGTACGGGGTAGGCTGCTCCTCCGTGCGGGACGACTTGATGACCTGCCGGTCCAACATGCTCACATAGCCATTCCTGGCTACGACGACGTGGTCCGCCAGGTGGATGTCCAACGTCTTGCCGACCCCGGCGATCTCCCTGGTCAACGCGATGTCCGCCGCGCTCGGGTTGGGGTCACCGGACGGGTGGTTGTGCACCATGACGACGCTCGGGGCGTTCACCTGCACGGCCTGCCGGAACACCTCCACGGCCCTCACGTTCACGCCGTTCACTGTTCCCACGAACACCGTGGACACGGTCATGAGCTGGTTCCGGGAGTTGAGGCAGAGCACGCGCAGTTGTTCCTGCGGCAGGAACTCCATGAGCGGTTTCATCATCCGCGCGACGTCCACCGAGGTCTGGAGCACGGGTGGGCCGTCTTCATCGTTGAGCGCGGCGATGCGCCTGCCCAGTTCCAACGCCGCCAGCAGGTGGGCCGCCTTCGCCTCGCCGAAGCCGTGGAACTCGCACAGCTCGCCGTGGGATACGCGGGCGAGGCGCTCCAGCCCGCCGGCCTCCGACAGCAGCCGGTTCGCGAGTGTGACGGCGCTCTCTGCCCGCGTGCCCGTGCGCAGCAGTATCGCGAGCAGTTCGGCGTCGCTCAGCGCGGCGGGCCCGGCGTCGCGCAGGCGCTCGCGGGGGCGCTGCTCGCCGGGCATGTCGCGTATCAGCACGGGACGGAACCGCGGCTCCTGGAGGATGCGTTCGCCTGTCGTCCTTGCGTGTACGTCGCTCATGGCGGACATCATCGGAGAGCGGGCCGCGAGCGCGCTACGGGCCGGTGTCGCAGGGACGCTGATGCCCGGACCGGTTCCCCCGCCCCGTCGGTGCGAGAACGACGGAGGCTGCGCATGGGTACGCGATCAAGAGTGCCAACCAAGGCTTGGTTCTGGCACTCTTGATCGCGTACCCAGGAGTGAAGTCGGGGCGTCATTTGGCATCCTTGAGACGCTTGAGTTTCGATTTGTGATGGCTGTGGCCTGCTTCCCGGGCTTCAGAGCATCAAGAATCTCAAGAGTGCCAATGTTTTCAAGTTTGTGCGTCATCGCTCGGTGTCTCGTCCTGTTTGCATGGTGTTGCGGGGTGGCAGCGACCAACGCCATTCACCCGCTCCATGAGGTCCGCCAGGTATGCTCGCGCGGGTGCACACGACGTTACAGGCGGCGCGGGCGCGGAAGAGGGTGCGGCGGGATATGCCGTGAACGGCGGCTTCGCGCTCGACGGCAGCAGGGCGGGGGCCGTCGGCGAGGGCGCGGGTGATGAAGGCCTGTGCAGCGCGAGTCCTCGCGCCGTAGTCACGGTTCGGGTCAGCGAGGGCTTTCATGTGGGCGGGGAACACGGGCTTGCGCCCGGAATGACAAGGCCTGACCCGCAGGCTGGCTGCTGTTCCGATTATCCTTTGGGGTGAGGCCACTGCCTGCGTCGGCGGTGGTTGACGAGTACAGGTGTACAAGACCACACGATGGCAGAGCGAACCATGCAAGAGGAAGCAGCGTACTGGCGGGCATTCCCGCGGGAGCGTCCGGCCAACGTCGAGACGCCCGGTCCCGGCCAGGAGTCCGTATGGGACTACCCGCGTCCGCCTCGCATCGAGCCTGTCCCCCAGCAGTTGCGTGTCGAGTTCGCCGGGGTGACCGTCGCCGATACCACGCGGGGGATGCGCGTCTGCGAGACGTCAGGCGCGCCGGTCTACTACTTCCCGCCGGACGACGTGAAGCGCATCTTCCTCCGGCCGATGACCCACACGACGCTCTGCGAATGGAAGGGCGAGGCGTCCTGCTGGACGCTGAGCGTTCGGGGACGCGAGTCCCAGGCGGCGGCATGGTGCTACCCGTCGCCGTTCGAAGGGTACGAGGCGCTGGCCGGGTGGTTCGCTTTCCACGCGGGGCGTACCGATGGGTGTTACGTCGGCGCCGAACGCGCGACCCCGCAGCCGGGCGGCTACTACGGGGGCTGGATAACATCCAATATCGTGGGCCCGTTCAAAGGCGAGCCGGGGACGGAGCGCTGGTGAGCGGGCGTGATCACGCCGACACGCCATCCCCACCCTACGGTACCCTCTCCCCTTGTAGGGACCCTTGCGTAACCATAGCGCAACCCCCGCTCCCCACCCGTGTGCGCTGCCCGCGCACGTGTGGCCCAGGCGGCCACCTGGGGTTCCCGGCGGTGCGGGAATGACGGAGGCTGTTTTCACAAGAAGGAGGATCGCATGGCGGAACCGGGAATCTTCGAGACGATATACGCGCAGCGGGCCATACGGCGATTCAGGCCGGAGCCCGTACCCCGAGAGGTCATCGAGCGCATCGTCGAGGCGGCGACGCACGCGCCTTCCGGCGGCAACCGCCAGCCGTGGGCTTTCGTCGTCGTGACCGATGCGGAGAAGAAGCGGCGCATCGCGGAGTGGTACCACGAGGGGTGGGTGGCGATGTACGCCTCGGACCCCAGCCGTCCGCGCAACGCCGTCTACCGTTCAGCCGAGCACCTTGCGGAGCACATGGCGGAGACGCCCGTCCTCGTCTTCCCCTGCATCGCCGCGGGCGGCGGTCGCAGGCCGCCCTTCCAGTCCGGCTCCTCCATCTATCCGGCCGCGCAGAACCTCATGCTCGCTGCCGCGGCACTCGGCGTTGGCACGGTCATCACGACGTTCCACTTGCGGCGGGAAGCGGAGGTGAAGGCGCTCCTGGGCATCCCGGACGACTACGCCACCGCCTCCATGATCGCGATGGGTTACCCGGCTGAGGGCGAACGGTTCGGGGGCGCGCGGCGCGATCCGGTATCCGAGGTCACCCACTACGAGTCCTGGGGCGGCGTCTGATCCCTCTCCCTGCAAGGGGACCTTTGCGAAACTGCCTTCAGGGCGGCGCGGCTTTTCCCACCCACCCGCCCGGAACGCTTGTGGGGGACACCCCCCACGCCGCGGCTAAAGCCCGTGGCAGAGGGGATCTCCCCTCTGCACTCCCTCATACCACGGGCCGCCCCCGTGGTTCGACAAGCTCACCACGAGCCGTGCGAGAGGTATGCAAGGGTCTCTACAAGGGGAGGGGGCACCGTACCTGCGGGCTGGAGGATGAGGGGTACTGCGGAGCTGGAAAGGGTGTGCAGTGGAGAGCGGCCCTACCTGTTCAGCCAGCCGCGGCCCTGCAGCGCTCCGCGCGCGTAGCAGACCTGGCCGCCGTGGTGGATGGACTCCACGATGATGCCGGGCAGGCGCTCGCGAAGCGGCACGAGCTCCGTCCCGCGCACGGGCGGCACCATGCGCTCGAGGTCAGCCTCCGTAAGGGAGTCGAGGAAGGTGTCGGTGTTGGCGCGGACGGCCCTGTAGTGCTCCAGGAGCGTCTCCGCCGAGGGCGATGCGAACGCGTCCACCTGTTCGTTGCTGTCGCCGTTGCCGCGGTAGGCCGGGTCCGGCGCCATGCCGAATCGCTCGTACCAGCCGTCCCGCACCCAGACCGTCTCCTGGCCGGACATGCTGGACACCGCGTAGTCCTGCACGCGCGACAGGTGCCACATCAGCCAGCCGATGGGGTTGGACTCCGGCGCCGGGCGCTGGTTCAGCTCCTCGTCGGAGAGGCCCTCGATCGCGGCCAGCATGTACTCTTCGTTCCTGTTCAGCGCGTCCTTGATCACTTGTCCCAACGTCGACATGGCGCCCTCCTTCTGCCAGTGGCCCTGCATGATTCCATCGCACGGAGCGCGGTCCTTCCCACCCACCCGCCCGAACGCTTGTGGGGGACCCCCCCACCCGTCCCCGGCAGCGGGGCAGGGCCCCTCTGCACTCTCCTAGTCCCTCAGGCCGCGCCGTGGTCCGACAAGCTCACCACGAGCGGGACCGGAGCCGGGCATGGCTCCCTTCAAGGGAGAGTGGACCGGGTTTCGTTACACGGAAAGGGCGGCCTTAACGAAGGCCGCCCTTTTGGTTCCACGCTGATCCGTGGGGTACCTACGCGACAGTAACCGTCGCGCCGGACTCCTCCAGCTTCTTCTTGGTCTCCTCGGCCTCGTCCTTGCTGATGCTCTCCCGCACGGCGACCGGGGCGCTCTCCACGAGCTCCTTCGCCTCGCGCAGGCCGAGGTTCGTCAGCTCGCGCACGGCCTTGATGACGTTGATCTTGTTCGCGCCCACGTCCGTGATGGTCACGTTGAACTCGAACTGCTCTTCCGCCTCGACGGCGTCTGCTGCCGCGGCAGGGGCTGCGGCCACCGCCACCGGCGCTGCCGCGCTCACCCCGAACTCCTCTTCCAGCGCCTTCACCAGCTCCGAGAGCTCCAGTACGGAGAGCGACTTGATCGACTCGATGAGTTCTTCCTTGGTTGCCATTGCTGTCCTCCTCTGTATTCCGGTTACGGTTGGTCGTTCCTCGTTACGCAGCTTCAAGCTGCTCTGCGCGGCGCTGCAGCACGATGGCGAGCGCCCGGGTCGGGCCGCTCAGCACGTTCACCAGGCCGCTGATGGGAGCGTTCATCTGTCCGAGCAGCCTCGCCACGAGCTCGTCCTTGCCCGGCAGGGCGGCCAGGGCTACGACCTGCGACTCGCTGAGCAGCTTGCCGTCCATCACGCCCTTGCGGACCTTCAGGTCTGCGCGGGTCTGCCGGACGAAATCGTTGACGGCCTTCGCCGCCGCGACGGGGTCGTCGTAGCCGAGGACCACGCCGGTTGAGCCTTCCAGGATGTCGCGGAAGACCTCGACGCCCGAATCCCCGGCCGCGAGGTACGCTATCCGGTTCTTGACGACCTTGTATTCGACCCCCTGCTCCCGCAGTTGCCGGCGCAGTTCAGTCATCTGGTTGACCTTGAGGCCCGAAAAGTCGGTGGCGATGGCGATGGACGCCTTGCCCAGGCGCCCCGCCAGGTCTGCCACGGCCTCCCGTTTCGCTTCAGTCGGCACTGTTTCACCTCTCCATAAGAAAAGACCCGCTTCCGAAGACGCGGGCCCCAGGGTCCTCACCGTGAAAGGGAGGGTCGCTTGGATGCGCCTCGGTGGGCCCTCTCCGGCTTAACCCCGCACTGCGGGGACCCACGGTCTTCGGCTCAGGCTTGTTCTGTTGTTGCGGCAGTCTGCACGACCGCCCTCTCAGTCTACTCGACCCTCATCGCCATCGTCGAGCCCACGTCCAGGGGCACGCTGGGGCCCATGGTGGTGGTGAGATGCGCAGTCTTGATGAACTGCCCCTTCACCGCTGCAGGACGGAGGCGGTTCACCGTGTCCATGACGGACGCTACGTTCTCCAGCAGCTGTTCGTCCGGGAAGCTCGTCTTGCCCACCGGTGAATGGATAATGGCGGTGCGGTCCATCCGCAGTTCCACGCGGCCCTTCTTGGCCTCGCGTACGGCGTCCGGAATGTCCTGGGGCTGGACGACGGTGTTGGTGCGGGGGTTGGGCATGAGGCCCCTTCGGCCCAGCAGCCTGCCGAGTCGTCCTATCTTGCCCATCATCTCCGGCGTGGCGATGGCGACGTCGAAGTCCAGGAAGCCGCCCTCGATGCGCTCGATGAGATCGTCCGCACCGACGACTTCCGCCCCGGCATCCTGCGCCGCGAGCGCCCGCTCACCGGCGGCGAACACGGCCACACGCACCGGCCTTCCGAGGCCGTGCGGAAGCGAGGCGACGCCCCGCAGTTGCTGGTCGGCGTGGCGGGGGTCCGCGTTGGTGCGCAGGTGAAGCTCCACCGTCTCGTCGAACTTGGTCGTCGCTGTCTGCCGCAGCATGCCGATCGCCGCCGCTGGCTCGTAGCGCTGCTCCCGGTCCACCGTCTCCGCGGCGGCGCGGTAGCGCTTGCCGTGCTTCACCATGCCTACTCTCCCTCTACCGCAACGCCCATGCTGCGGGCCGTGCCCTCGATGATCTTCATGGCGGCTTCCACGCTGGAGGCGTTCAGGTCCTTCTGCTTCGTAGTCGCGATCTCGCGGATGGCGGACCGCGGGAGCGA
>JAPOOH010000075.1 GCA_026713505.1 Chloroflexota bacterium
CATCGGCTCGCGCGGCGCAGACCACCGCAAGATCGGTTTCGAAGTCACGGACTACGGCGTCATCAAACGCAGGCTCGTTGGCGATGAAACCGAGCAGGACGACTACTGGCAGATGGGGCACCCCATCCTGTTCCCCCACGTTCTGCACATCACCTCCAACCTCCAGTACCGCGTGCCGGTCGACGATACTCACACGCTCCACTTCGTCGTCGACCTCCAGCCGCTCGAACCCGGCGAGGAGCAGCCGGACGTCGTCAGCCACGAGGTGGTCCCCGTCTTCCAGGAGGACGGACGCATCAAGGCCGACTGGGTGCTGGGTCAGGACCAGGCCGCGTGGGTCATGCAGGGTCCCATCACCGACCGCACGACCGAACGCCTCGGCGTGTCCGACGTCGGCCTCATCATGTTCCGGCGCATGCTGGAAGACCAGATGCGGATCGTCGAGAACGGCGGCGAGCCCATGAACGTCATCCGCAACCCGGACGAGAACGAGATCCTCATCTACCCGGTGGAGCACTTCGAGTACCCCGGCTACGAGGGCCGGCTGCGCGGGCCGTTCAAGGACATCGTCGTGAACAACACCATCGAGGCTCAGCTCTCCGGCGAGGGCGCCAAGCTGCCCGAGTGGGATGGGATCGAGATAGACGACCCCGCCACCGTCCGCCGCAGCCGCATGGTCGGCGACGTGCTGTAAGACCAGTCTTACGAGACGCAGGATGAAGGGGGCTCGCCGCACGGCGAGCCCCTTCCGCTATCCGTAGTTCCTGCGCTTCAGTGCGCGGAGAGGCAGGACCCTTTGCCCCTCGGTGGGGCAACAGTTGGGCCGCCTGCTCCCTCTCCCAAGGAGAGGAGCTGGGGATGAGGGTTGAACCCCCCGCCATCGCACGCTACGCTGCCCTCGTTGTCCCCGTTGTCATGGAAAGGAGAGCCCAATGAATGCGAAGGGCATACGCTCGTGGAATTACAGCGTCGCGGACCTCGAAGACTCGGTGCGGTTCTACCAGGAGCTGTTCGGGGCCGAGGTCACGACCCGGCACCAGGTGCGGGGAGTCGACGTCGTGCGGCTTCGCGTGGGTGACTTCGCCATCGGCCTCTTCGATGGCTCGGCGGGCGAGAACCCCGGCGTGCCGCACCACACCTTCGACCTCGACGGCCCCAGCGACCCCGCCGAGTTGCAGCGCGAGATCGAAGGCCGCGGCTTCACCGTCGATCACGTCCGCGAGCACCGCGACGGAGCGGGCTACTCGCTGTACGTCGACGACCCCAATGGCAACCACCTGGAGCTCTCCGTCGGCCAGGGCTGAGCCATCGTCATGACTCCGGCCATCGTGGTGCTCGGCAGCATCAACATGGACCTGGTGGGCACCGCCCCCCGGCTGCCGTCGCCCGGCGAGACTGTCCTGGGCGGCGACTTCTCCACCGCGCCGGGCGGCAAGGGAGCGAACCAGGCCGTCGCCGCAGCCCGCATGGGCGCATCGGTCAGGATGATCGGCCGCGTGGGCGGTGACGTGTTCGGCCCCATGCTCCGGTACAACCTCAGCTCCAACGGCGTCGACGTGAGCGGCGTCGCTTATGACCCCGACGCCCCATCCGGCGTTGCGATGATCCTGCTCGACGCCTCCCGTGAGAACCGCATCCTGGTGGCCAGCGGCGCGAACATGCGCTGCGACGATACGCAGGTCGATGCCGTGGCGTCGGCGCTCGAGGGAGCGGACGCGCTCATGCTCCAGTGCGAGATACCGGCAGACGTGTCGCTGAAGGCTGCCCGTATCGCGAAGGAGATGGGCGTGCGCGTCGTCTGGGACCCCGCGCCGGTCGAGGGCTTCCCGCCGGAGGCGTACGGACTTGTTGACGTGCTGACGCCGAACCAGGCCGAGGCCGCCGCACTGACCGGTATCGAGGTCACCGACGCGGCGTCGGCGGAGGCCGCAGCCCGCGTCCTGGTGGAGCGCGGGGTGAGGGCGGCCGTCGTGAAGATGGGGGAGGCTGGCGCGTTCTACCTCGCGAAGGAAGGCGGCGGACACGTGCCGCCCTTCGAGGTCGACGCCGTGGACACCGTTGCGGCGGGCGACGCGTTCGGCGCGGCCATGACGTGCGCGCTCGCCGAGGGCAAGCCGCTGAATGAAGCGGTCAGGTACGGCGCAGCCGCGGGCGCACTCGCTATCACCAGGCCCGGAGCGCAGGAGGCGATGCCCAGCAGGGCGGAAGTGGACGCGCTCCTGTCCTCGGGTCGCATGCGCACAGGGCCCTCACCTTAGCCCTCTCCCTCAGGACGGGGAACCGAACCCGGGGGGCCGTGCGCAGGCCCGGTACATGCCCGCGCAGCCATGGAGTGCTAACCTCCCCGCGCGGAGAACATGAGGTGACGCCATGCAACGATCGAGCACATCGCTGACCATCCACGCGGGGAGGCTCCTCGACGGCACGGGCGCGGCAGCCGCGAGCGACGTGGCGGTGCGGATCGAGGGGTCGCGGATCGTGTCGGTGGGGCCCGCTTCCGAGGAGGCCCCGCCGGACGGGCAGGTACTCGAATTTCCGACGGCGACGCTCCTGCCGGGCCTCATCGACTGCCACACTCACACGAACATGCCGGGCGACGGGAGGCGCGGCGAAGACGTCCACCTCGTTGACGACGACGCCATCCGCCTGCTCCGCTCGGCGCACAACGTGGAGCGTGCCCTCGAGACCGGCGTGACGACCGTCTGCGACTGCGGCGGCTGGAACCAGACCACTTTCCGCCTCAAGGAGGGTCTCCAGCAGGGCATAGTGCACGGTTCCC
>JAPOOH010000076.1 GCA_026713505.1 Chloroflexota bacterium
CGCGCCGCGCCGCCCCGGGGCGGAATAAGTTATGTGAACAGGTTTTCCACTAAGGGCTCGAAGAAGAAGAAGTAAGAGGAGACAGAGACGAGCCAGCCTGCGACGGCGGCGATCGCCACCACAGCACGGGGCAGGACGACCGAGGCGGCGCTCAACAGCCCCAGCACGAGGAGGATGCCGAAGAACACGTACGGTACGGAGCTCTCCAGCACGCCGGCAGCACCCAGGAGGGTGTGACCCATGCCCTGCCACTCGTCCTCTCTGCCTCCCCACACCTCCTGGTCGAAGACCACCAGGAGCCAGACCCAGGGTATGAAGAGGCTCAGGAGGACGAGCGCGCCGAGGACCGAGCTTCCGATGCCGGCGGGGGTCCCCCGCCCGAACGTGGGGGGGGCATCGGCGACAGGGGGGCTCCCGCCGTCTGCCGCTTCCCCGCCGCCGGCTGCGGCCCCTTCATTGCCGGCTGCCGGGTTGCGGTGAAGGAGCCATCGCTGCACCTGAGCGTTCAGCCATTCGATGGTGGCGGGAGAGCGTTGCAGCGTGTGGCGATGGGGGAACTGCAGAGCGGCGATGGCCGCGAACGCCATGAGCGTCAGCCAGAAGGCCGTGGAGGTGATGACGAGGAGGATGACGAGGCCCAGCGCGGCTATGACTATCCGCGTCTCCACCTGCACGGCCTGAGGTGCGAACCAGGTGGCGGCCGCCCCCAGTCCGAGAAGCATCAGGAGGAACTTGTAGACCAGCGGCACACCGAGTATGAAGGCGGAGAGCAGGATGACGACGCCAAGGCCAGGGACGATCAGCCGTTCTTGTATCTGCATCGGACACCTCCTGGCAGATGACGGGGGTCCAATCGTTCAGGTATCACCCTGATACGACGATACCTCCCAATTACGGACAGGCTCCCCCCCACGCTTTATACCACCGCTAGGTATAACAAAGGCATGACAATTGACGGTATTCCCATGATTTTTTGTGGTAATCCGTGGAATTCGGCATGATTGCTCCCGCTGACGCCAGTTTCCAGGTCCCGTGAGTGCAGGAGCGGCAGGGAGGGGCCCACCGCCCCTCCCCACCGCGTGACCTGCCCGGTCACCCTGGATTCCTACCGGTGCGGGAATGACGGGGGTGCGGGAATAACGGGGGCGCGGGGAATGACGGCTTGACTGCCCTTCCCGGCTGTACGATAATCTGGAGTTGGGGGGGCCTGCGGGCCGTCTTTTTTGATTGAGGCGAATGCCGTCCCGGGCCCGAGTGGCGCAACGGCAGCGCAGCCGATTTGTAATCGGCAGGTTGTGGGTTCGACTCCCTCCTCGGGCTCCAGGCCCCACGAGGGGAGAGAGCCTCTTCGCAGGAGAGGGCCCAGGGGTATACGGACAGACGCACCGAATGGCGTAAAGCACTTCGCGGAGGGATGGGAGAGCGGCTAAATCCATCAGACTGTAAATCTGACGCCCTCAGGGCTACGCAGGTTCGAATCCTGCTCCCTCCACCACGCCGCGCCAAAGACGACAACATCACACGCCCACATAGCTCAGGCGGTAGAGCACGTTCTTGGTAAGAACGAGGTCATCGGTTCAAGTCCGATTGTGGGCTCCAGGCAACCGCAAGGAGCCGGGAGCATCCCGACGGAGCCCCGGACCGGTGGCAGGAAAACGAAAAGCAAAGCACAGTAGAGAACACCAGGAGGCAGAGGGTTAGATGGCAAAGCAGAAGTTCGAGCGGACCAAGCCCCACGTTAACGTCGGCACGATCGGGCACGTTGACCACGGCAAGACCACGCTCACCGCGGCGATCACCAAGGTGCTCGCCCTGGGCGGCGGCAGCCAGTTCCGCGCCTTCGATTCGATCGACAGCGCACCGGAAGAGAAGGCCCGGGGCGTGACGATCAACATCGCCCACGTCGAGTACGAGTCGGCCAACCGGCACTACGCTCACGTGGACTGCCCCGGCCACGCCGACTACATCAAGAACATGATCGCCGGCGCAGCCCAGATGGACGGCGCCATCCTCGTCGTCTCCGCCCCGGACGGCCCCATGCCGCAGACGCGAGAGCACATCCTCCTCGCGCGGCAGGTGGAGGTCCCCCGCATCGTCGTCGCCCTCAACAAGGTCGACATGATGGACGACGAGGAGCTGCTGGAGCTGGTCGAGCTGGAGATGCGCGAGCTGCTGGACGGCTACGAGTTCCCCGGCGACGACGTGCCGATCATCCGCGGTTCGGCGCTGGCCGCGCTCGAGTCCGCCTCGACCGACCCGGACGCCGAGGAGTACAAGGCGATCTGGGAGCTGATGGAGGCGGTCGACAACTACATCCCGCAGCCGGAGCGCCCGAAGGACCAGCCGTTCCTGATGCCGATCGAGGACGTCTTCGGGATCAAGGGTCGCGGCACGGTGGTGACGGGGCGCATCGAGCGCGGCGTCGTCAACGTGGGCGACC
>JAPOOH010000077.1 GCA_026713505.1 Chloroflexota bacterium
TCACGGCGTAGGTAGGCCGCTGGCCCACCCGCCGGAGGAACCGCGCGAACAGGAAGCCGGCCACGATCGCTCCGCCGGCGTGGATGGCCATGAGCACGCCGAACTCGTCGTCGTTGTACCCGAACTCCTTGTAGACCGCCGCGCCCACCGATGAGAGCACCGAGACGTGCAGTGAGGTCCCGAGCGCCATGACCGCGGGGAGCAGCGTGGCGCGCTTGCGGAAGACACCCGGCACCGGTCCGAGAATCTCACGCAGCGTCATCGCCGCCCGCCTCGGCAGTTGCGGCATCACCGCGACTACCACCATAGCCCCCGCCGATAGCCCCGCTGCGATGAGGAACCCCTCCTGGTAGCCGAGGACGACCGCGATGAATCCGCCTCCCGCATTCCCCGCCAGTCCGCCTACCGCCGCGAACCCGAAGAAGCGCCCTATCAGCGTCGTCGGGCGGGACTCGTCTATCCGGCTCCCGTAGGACTGGGAAGACGTCCAGTAGATGGCGCGGGAGCCCCCGAACAGCACTTGGGCGGCCAGCAGGGCGAGCAGCGACGAGGAGAATGCGAGCCCGAGTGTCCCGGCCACCAGCGCGGCAAAGCTCGCCTGGATCACCCACCGCTCGCCGATACGGTCGGAGAGCACACCGCCGAAGAGCCGGAGGGCAACCTGGAACAGCCCCTGCCCCGCGATGATGAGCCCGAGCCACGCCGGGTTGTAGCCGAGCGAGATGATGTACAGCGGTACGAGGACGATGATGCCGCCCAGCACCACACTGTACGCGGTGGTATGTACGTAGAGGCCTGTCTCGGCAACGAGCGCGCGGGGTGCGGTGGACATCGCCCCGCATGGTACCGCACCTGTATGCGGCCCGTATGGCGCGGCTCTGTCTGCCGCGCCCGATGGTATGCGCCCTAGCCCTTTGCCTTCAGCGTGTCCACTTCGCTGCGCAGGGAGGTGACTTCAGCGCGGAGCGCCGCAAGCTCAACCCGCACCTGCTTGAGTTCGACTTCCACAACCGTAAGCTCCGACTTGCTGACCATGCTGCTCTGCTCCTTGGATCGTTTGCGTTCAGTCCTGGCCTGGCTGTCCGGCACGGAAGGCTCCAGCGCGCGGCACCCGCAGGGTGTAGCCATCCTTCGATGCAAAAACGGAAGGCAGCCGCGCTGCCTCCTTGCTGCACGCCGGGCACTCCGCCGGGCTGTCCGCCTCGCTCATCGGCCTGCGTTGCTCGAATTCGTTCCCACAGTCCATACAGCGGTACTCGTAAAGCGCCATCTCGATCACTCCTCCTGTGTCGTTTGGCGCGAGTAGTTTACAGCGTCAGAGGGTATCCTTGCGCCATGCAGCTAGGCGCGGTCCTCCTCAGCCTGGACGTACTTCTGGACGATGGACAGCCTCCGGCGGCAGGGCCAGACGCCGCCGCGCTGATCGAGTCGCTGGACGCTCGCGGCATCCTCTCCGCCGCCCTCACAGAGCGCCCGACCGAACAGGTGCGAACACTCCTCGAATCACTCGGGCTGGTCCCGCACGCACTGGTGGGAACAGACGACGACCGCAAGCCGTTGCCAGCGCCGGACCTGGTATTCCGCGCCTGCGAGGTGCTGAACGTGCCACCGTGGGAAGTGCTCCTCGTGGACTGTTCTGACGCGGGACGGGAGGCCGCTGCGTCCGCCGGATGCCTCTTCGCCGGCTTGGGAACGACGGGCGCGTTCACGATAGGCAGGCTGGGAGAAGTACTCGATATCGTGGCCGGCGCCGGGCCGTCGCGTTAGGCGGCAACCGTCTGCATTGCGCTGTGCGCCTGGGGGGGCGGAAACGCTGCAACGAAGCTGTTGACTCCCACCTTCACCGTCTCCCCAACCACGGCTGGGATGTGGACTCCCATGACGCAGCGCACCGGTCTGCCCGAACGGAGCCTCAGATTCACGGCCTTGGAAGTACCACGGAACTCTACAGACGTTACCACGGCTTCCACGGACGACCCCGCCTCCGGGTGAAGGCGGACCGTCTCAGGACGGACGCAGACGATGGCAAGTCCCTTCGGTGCGTCGTCGTTACCCACCGGGAGGACGCCCAGCTCGCACCGGACGTAGCCGCCGGAGCACTCGCCGGGAAAGATGTTGGCAACACCAAGGAATCGGGCGACGCCGAGAGAGGCGGGGTAGAGGTAGACGTCAGCCGGCCTCCCGGCCTGTTCGAGCTTGTTGTCCAGCATCACGCACAGCTTGTCGGCGATGCTGAACGCCTCGTCCTGATCGTGCGTCACAAAGACCGCGGTGGTGTCCGCGTCCCGCAGTATCTGGCGGATGTGGCCACGTACGTGCCTCCGCAGGTTGGCGTCCAGGTTCGAGAACGGCTCGTCGAGCAGCACGACGCTCGGTTTAGGCGCCAACGCGCGCGCAAGGGCAACGCGCTGCTGCTGTCCGCCCGAGAGTTGGTCCGGCATACGCTCTGCCTCGGCGCTCATGCCGACCAACTCCAACGCCTCCTTGACGGCGCGGTCACGGTCGGGTCCTCGAGGCACACCGAACGCCACGTTCTTCCGAACGGTGAGATGCGGGAAGAGTGCATAGTCCTGGAACACCATGCCGACGCGACGACGCTCCGGCGGCACGAATAACCCCGGGCTCGCAACCGCATGGCCGTCTATCGTGATCGTTCCTGCGTCCGGCACTTCGAATCCGGCCATGAGCCGCAACGTCGTCGTCTTGCCGCCGCCACTCGGACCAAGGAGCGCGACCATGCTCCCGCGTTCCGCGTCGAACGTGGCCTCCCGGATGGCGGTCGTGCCGTTGAACGACTTGGCCAGCCCCGCTACCTGGACGGCCGGGCCGTCGCAATGGACCTTGTCGTGTGTTCTGCGGCGTGGAAGCGATACGCGCATATGCCAACGATACGTCCAAACGATGCATAGCGCAATGGATACACGTAGTCAGTCCTCGGTGCGGACTCCATCGCTTGTTTCAGACAACCGCTCGCGCACGTCTGCCTGAACGAGTGCGTCCCGTAGATCGCGCATCCTCCCTGCATACGACCCCGTGCTGATCTCCCGTAGTTCGTAGGCGCCGTGCAACACCCGAGCCTCAGCAAGCAACTGTTCTCTGCTGGCCCCAGGGGCAGCGACAGCCCGCCTGCGCCGGAACGAGAGCAGCAGCAGGACAACAGCCGTCGCGCCGACGATAGCGGGGATGGCGTAGCGGACGTACCACTCCCCCGCGGACTCGCGGGCGACGTCGAGGGCGGACTGTTTCGGGAGGCCGGAAACGGTGAGGTCCAGCACCTCAGCAGGTGCGACATTCTGGCCTTCAAGCAGCCGTAGCAGGCGTCCGTCGAGATCGGTTGCGCCGAGATCGGACAGACGAGGCGACGACGGCGTGGCCACGTCGACCGGCACGACGAAGCGCACCGACTCGGCGCCGAACCGCATGGTCCGCGAGAGATCCAACGTGGGATCGTCGTAGTCGAGGCGGTAGACGAATTCGAATTGGTGCGGCTGTCCGGGGGCCGTAGGTGGGATGGGCGAGTTCAGCGCGAAGCCCCGGTCTACCTCCAGCACTTGCCCTCCCGTGATGTTGGACCGCACGTCGAGGTTGTACGCGCCGGGCGGAAGCGCAAAGCGTAGGAAACTCAGCATCGCAGGGCCCTCGGCATTCAGGTCCGGAGTCAACGTAAGGTCGCTGTCGTTCCGGATGATGGCGCGCTCCAGGATCTCTACGAACCCCTCGTCCGCCACCGCCCCGGTCACTATGACCGTATGGCTCTGCACGGTAAGCACCGACGTATCGTTGGTGGCATCGAACACGGTCACGACGACCGGGTCGCTCAGTTCACCGGGGCCGCGCACAGCCGAGTAGGTTGCGCCCTGGTACTCAACGGAGAAGAAGAACGTGCGCCCCGCGGCTACGGCGGCAGGGAAGCGGAAGGCGCCGGACTCGTCGGGCAACGCGGTCTCCTGAGAGACGAGTGTTACGCCCTCCAGCACACTCAGCGTAACCCGCGCCTGTGTGGGGTCGAATGAGACGGCATTCGCTCCGTGCTCCACACGCCCCGATACCTCGACTTGCCCCCCATCCTGAGCAAAGGCCTGCACGGGCAGCAGCAGGAACAGCAGGAGCACAGTGACCGATGCGGCAAGACGCTTCAAGACTCTTCCTTCCCGGAACCGCCTCCGGGCAGCACATCGCGCAACTCGGCATCCACGCGGTCCTCGATGGCTGCGGTTGTCTCCCGCACCTGCCGTTGTTCGCGTATGAGTTCCGCCGCTCGCCGGCGCGCCGTTTGCAACTGCGTGCGGTACTCGGCTTCAGTCATGTTCGCCAAAAAATACTCCTGCTGCAGCGCGCGTATCTCCTCGTAGACACGGTTCCGTGCCCGCCGGATACCTGCTTCCAGATCGCGAGCAGGGTCGTTGAAGGAGACCCCGCCATGCCGTGCCGCCCAGAACGGGTAGACCAGAGCGACTATCGTCACGAGGACGAGCAGCGTAATGACGATAATGGTCATGGCTGTCCTTACGAGGCGCGCGTCTCAGCCGCCCTACGCCACTTCCGCCCCAGGCACGGCGCTGGGAGACGGCGGGACAGCGTAGGCGGCGGCACGCTGTCGCGTGGGCCAGAGCGCAATGACGGTGCCGAGAATGACGAACGGTCCGGCAAGCCACATCCACCACACGAGCGGGTTCACCAGCAAGCGGAACGCGGCAGTCTGACCATCCGGCTGAAGCTCGCTGAATATCACGTACAGGTCCTCCTGAGGCGTGGAACGTATTCCGGCTCGGGTCGAGATCATGGAGAACGACGGATAGACCCCCTGCCATGCCGCAAGCGTACCCAGGCTCCTGCCCCCCCGCGTGACGGCAAGGAGAGCGGTGCGCTCAGTACGGTCAGCGAATGTCTCGCTGGTGACGTCCACGAATTCAATGGTGTATTCGCCTATCGTTGCCTGCTCGCCGGTCGTGAGGAACACGTCACGCTCCACGCTGTAGAACGATGACCCGACGATGCCGAATGCGAGCATGACGACGGCGATATGCACGACGTACCCGCCGTAACGCGGACGGTTGGAGGCGACCAATTGAGCGAACGCCGCGGGCCACAGCGCGCCGGTGGACCGGCTCCGTGCCAGCGTTCCCCGCACCCACTCCTGCAGGATACTGACGCCCGCGAAGGTGCTCACAGCAATGCCGAGCACAACCACGGGCAGCGTGATGCGCAGGAGAAGGGTAACTACGGCGGTGAGCGCAAGCGTGATGACGCCCGGAACGAGCAGTGCGCGGCGGACGGACTGCCACGTCGCCGTTCGCCAGGGCAGCAATGGGCCAATGCCCATGAGGAGGACGAGCGCGAGCATGAGCGGGCCGTTGACGGTGTTGAAGAACGGCTCCCCTACAGTAATCGTTTGGCCCGTCGCGAGCTCCGAGATAAGAGGGAACACCACGCCCCACAACGTCACGAACGCGATTCCCAGGAGGAGGAGGTTGTTCACGAGGAACGCAGCCTCGCGCGACAGCGTCGACTCCAAATTGGACGGGCTGCGCAGGACGGCCATGCGGTAGAAGAACAGCGCAAACGATGCCACCGTCACCACGCCCAGGAACGTGAGGAACACCCAACCCAGCGTCGACGCGCCGAACGAATGCACGGACGGCACAGGCCCACCCCGGTTGATGAAGATGCCGAATGCCCCCAGGGTGAAGCTGATGTTGATGAGCGCGATGTTCCACATCCGGAACATCCCTCGGCGCTTCTGCACCATGATGGAGTGGATGAACGCGGTAAGCGCCAGCCAGGGCATGAACGCTGCGTTCTCCACGGGGTCCCACGCCCAGTAGCCTCCCCAACCGAGGATGGTGTACGCCCACCAGGAGCCCAACAACAGCCCTATGGCCAGCAGCACCCACGCGGCCAGTCCCCAGACACGCCCCGCGTCCACCCAGTCGTCGTCGATGCGGCCCCGCAACAGTGCCGCGACGGCGAGCGAGAACGGCACAGCAATAGCCACGAGTCCCGTCATGATCAGCGGCGGTTGCGCGAACATGCCGGGGTGCGTGAGCAGCGGGTTGATCCCCTGCCCGTCCGCCGGAGCCCGCTCCAGTGTGGCGAACGGGTTGGCGAGGAAGAAGAGCACCAGCAGGAAGAAGAGCAGGATGAGCATGAGCACGCCGTTGGCGTAAGGACGGAGCTCCCCCAGCCGTCCGTGAGCCAGGGCCATGGAGAGCGCGGCCATGCCGCTCAACGCGAAGGCGACGTACAGGAGCGACCCGGCGTTTCCCGCGTAGAACGCGACCCAGGTGTACACACGGGGCATCGCAAGATTGCTGTTCTCCGCTACGTACCGGATGCTGAAGTCGTTCTCGAGGAAAGCGTAGACGAGCGCACCCATCGAAACTGCAAGTGTCAGCGTGACCAGGTAGTTGGCCCTCTGGGCACTGACGACTGCCGGGGCATCGTGCCGCTTCGCGCCCACGAAAGACGTAACGCTGCTGTAGGCCGCAAGCAGCAGCGCGATGAGTATGGTCGCCGTTCCGAGGTTCGCCATGGGTTCAGCGTTTCTCCGTGATGTCCACTTCCTCGCCCAGCTCCCGGTCTACGAGGTCGAACGGCAACGGCTCGCCTGTTGGTGTGTCCAAAGCGTCTCCGATGCCTGCCGCAGCAGACTCGGCCGCCGGGCGCCCGCGTCGCATATTCCGTACGGTGAAGGCCACGGTAGCGGCGCCGACCAGCAACGCGAGGGGCGGAACGAGCCATACCAGCAGGGAGAAGCCTTCCGTTGGGGGCGACGCCAGTATGCCATCCCCATACGATTGTACGAGGCTCTCCATGATGGCGTCGTCCGTTGCACCGTCGCGGAGCTGCGACCTGATCGCCGTACGCATCGCCGCGGCGATGGGCGCGTTGGACTCGTCGATGGTTTGTCCCGCGCACTGGGGGCACATGACGCCCGAATCGAGGCGCTTTGCCCGCTCCTCCAGGTCAGGCGGAAGCTCATTGTAGTCCTGCGCGTGCACCGGGACGGCGAACGCCACGGAGAGAGCACTGAGCATGAGGAAGGCCGCCGCAGCGCGGCCGAGGCGCAGGCTGATCGGAGAGGTCCTCACGGCAGCGACGGCCGGCGGCTCTACCGCCGCCCGCGCTAGAGCTGCCCCCGCAGCTCAAGGAGCCGGAGGGTGCGCTCCTCTTCGGGAACGCCGTTGACCGATTGGAGCGCTGCCTGCCGCTGTGCAACGGTGGCGTCGATGAGTGTCACGAGCGCCCAGCGGTCTTCCTCGGTAAGCAGTGGCTCGAAAGCGGGCATGAAGCCCTTCCCGCCTGAGATGCTGTCGAACGCTTCGCCAGGTGTCACCTCAGTCGTGCCCGTGTCGCGAATCACCGAGACGCCGGCCGCGTCGCCGAACGCGGGAGGTCGGTTGACTCCGTACTTGCTGAGGAGGTCACCCACGTAGCCGTCGCCTCCGGCCGCAAGGCCGTGGCAGACTGAGCAGTTCTGCTTGAAGAGCAGGGCCCCGCGCTGCATGGCCAGCGGGTCGCCTTCCATCGGGTTCGACAACTCTGCTACGTTCTCCATCTCGTCGACGGAGATATATCCGCCTTCCACCGGATAGGAGCCTTCGGGCGGCAGGAATCGCGGAGGCTCCTGGGACTTCTGGGTCTGGTTGTAATGCATCTCCTGGAAAACGTCTATCGGGTAGGAACCTGTGGACCGGAAAGGGTCTCCAGGCGAGCATGCGGCAGCGACTGCCGCCAGTGCGATGGCGGATGTCAGCAGCAGAAGGGTCTTGCGGCGGCTGGTCTGCACGGGTCGGCTAGCCCTCTTCCTTCTTGATCTCTTCGGCGCCCGCACTCTGCAGCGCAGATTCCGCAGCGGATGCGCGTTCCTCCGGGCAGTCAACGATGACGCCGATGTAGCCCTCGGTGATGCGGTCGTCGTAGAGGCCCAGATTGCGGCGTGGCAGGCGGGATTCGAAAAGCACGCCAAGCACAGTGAAGATGATTGCGCCGAGCATCGTGTTCTCGTACATAATGATGGTCATGGGCGGGATGCTGAGCAGCGGTTTGCCACCGGTCACCAAGGG
Organism: Chloroflexota bacterium; assembly: GCA_026713505.1. Taxonomy (GTDB): domain Bacteria; phylum Chloroflexota; class Dehalococcoidia; order Lucifugimonadales; family Australimonadaceae; genus Bin16. The sequence continues at coordinate 8,067 of JAPOOH010000077.1, forward strand.
GTAGGAGATCTGCGTGCCGGCTGTCCAAAGCAGGCCGATAGCGAAGCCAACCAGCGCGCCAACGAGCGGGAACATGAATAACCGCATCTCCGGCTCGTGCTCACCGAACGAACCCTCCGGGAACGGGCTCCCGGAGTAGACGTCCAGGTCTTCGACCGGAAATCCGTCCTCCTTGAGCTTTGTCATGGCCCCCGCAGCCTGTTCGGGGTCCTGAAACAGCCCCATCAGTTTCGTATTTGCCATCGAACTCTCCTCGCTCCGCCTGCTAGTGCTCTTTCACTAGAGCCGGAATCACACGGTCGCCCACACGGACGTCGTCTATCAATTTCTGGCCTTCCTTCTCCTCCCAGATGGGAATGAGCGGGAAGAACTTGCTGAACAGCATCAGGAGGAGCACCACCAGCGCGATGGACCCGACGATCAGCGTCACCTCAACGGCGCTCGGGCGGTAGGTGTCGTAGGTAAACGTCCACGGCCCTTTCCGCATAAGCGCCGGCACGATAATGATGAGGCGTTCCAGGAACATGCCCACATTCACCATCAGGCTCGTCCAGAGCATCCACGTGAAGCTCCGTCTCACTCGTCTGAACATCCATAACGGCACGGGAATGATGTATGAGAAGACGATGAACACCAGGAACAGCCAGCTCCATGGCGGCTCGAATAGGCGGAGGTGCCAGACGGTCATCTCCTGTTCCTCGCGCAGCCAAAGGGCGAACACGAGGTCCAACCAGAAGAAGAAGAGCCATGCGGTGGCGACCACGATCAGCAGCCTCGCTACCGCATCTATGTGCTCCTCCCAGATAAAGTTCTCCAGCTTGTACAGCTTTCGCATAAGGATCATCAGCGTGACGACCGCTGACACCCCTGAGTGCACCGCTCCGATAACGAAGTACGGCGCGAAGACGGTTACGTGCCAGGAAGGCACCAGGCTCACGCCGAAGTCCCACGACACGATGCTGTGCACAGAGACGAACACGGGAAGGATCAGGGCCGAGAGAAGTATGCCGGCGATGCCCTGCAGCTTCCACTGCCTGGGATTGCCGTGCCAACCGAGCGCCAGGATGCCGTAGACGGTGCGGCGCCAGCCCGTGCTGCGGTCACGGATGATGGCGAGGTCCGGTATCAGCGCGGTGTAGACGAACAGCGTGCTGGAGGTGAGGTAGGTGATGATGGCGGTGGGGTCCCACACCAGCGGAGACCGCACGTCCGGCCAGATGCCGCGCGCCCAGTCGTACGGGAACACCCAGTAGAAGATGCGCCAGGGCCGACCCGCGTGGATGAGCGGTTGCAGCAGGGAAGTCATCAGCGCGAAGACGGTCATGGTCTCGGCCGCGCGCACCATCGGTCTGCGCCACTCCGCCTGGCTCAGCCGCAGGATGGCCGAGATCATCACACCCGCGTGGCTGATACCGACCCAGAAGATGAAGTTGGTGATGAAGAATCCCCAGAAGATGGGCTGCTGCAGGCCGGTCACGCCCAGTCCCTGGTTCATCATGAAGCCGAACGCGCTCGCCGCGCCTGCCACGATGAGCCCCAGAATGGAGACGATGATCACCCACCACATGGGCGTCCTGAGCACCACGTCCAGGAGCTCCCTGTTTATCTGTGCGTCGGTTAGCGTTCTGCGGTAGTACATCCGGCTGTCGTCCGTGCCTGTGCGCCTAGTGCGACTTGGCTATCACTCTTACGTAGCGGTTCATGTAACGCCTCACCTTCACGAGCCTGAGTCCCTCGCCGATCTCCCATATGGAGACCACAGGGATAATCTTGCTGACCAGCATGAACAGCAGCACGCATCCCGAGATGGCGCCGACCATGATGAGCAGGTCTGGCGCATCCGGCCACTGTGTCGCGGGGCGTGGGTGCAGCACGTGCTGGCTCGGGTCGGCGACCGAGAACGCAGAGACGTAGAGCCGCACCTGGTTCACGAGCGCTCCGATGACCACACCCGTGCCGACCAGCGCCGGGCCCCACACGCTACGGCGGACGGGGTTCCAGACCAGCGCAACGAGCGGGCCGATGAAGTTGAGGAAGAAGGAGATCATCAACGCGCCCCGGTACTCGTCCAGCACAAGCAGGCGGATGACTTCGCTCTCGCCCGGCTGACGTCCGTACCAGAACGTGATGAAACTCGCCCACCAGAAGTAGAACCAGAGCAGGGAGAAGGCGAGCAGCGGCTTGGAGAGTGCCCAGAATTGCTCCACGCTGAAATACTTCTCGTAGTTCCCCAATCGGCGCATCAGGTACATCGTGAGCAGTGTCATGCCCACCGCGCCCTGCAGGCCGTTCACCACAACGGTCGCGGGGATGATGGCGTCCTTCAATCCCGGAATCAAGCCATGATGGAAGTCCGAGATCATGAGCGTCTGCACGAGCGGGTACGTGAGCAGGTACATCGCGCCGGCGAGGAGCGATCCCTGGTAGAGCACGCGCCACTGGCGCACGCCACCGACCCACCCCAGCGACAACCAGCCGATGACACGCTGGCGTGATGAAGCCGGCAGATGGTCCCGCGCTGCCGCAAGGTCCGGCAACGCAACACCCCATAACAGGGCCAGACCGATGAGCGCAAGCGTGCCGTAGCCGATCACGTCCCAGACACCGGGAGCACCCAGCGGGAACTCGAACCAGATGCTGAATCTGCCGTCTATGGTAGGCAGGGCGATGAGCGCCGGGATGAGCATGAGCACGACGAGAAGGCCGGTGATGGCCATGTTCTCCGTCACGCGCGTCAGCGGCCGTCGCCAGTTGGCCTTGGTAAGGCGGAGTCCCGCAGAGATCACAGGCATAGCCGTGAACGTGGTCACGATGAACGCAAGCGTCGCGACGAAGTAGCCCCAGTTCGCACGGTTCTCGTCGTCGAAGCCCTCGGTAAGGCGGATGATGAAACCGACGATTCCAAGGATGAACAGGAACGCGAGCACAGTCACCCAGCCCCAGTAGCGGTGGCCGAGGTCCTGGAAACGGCCGAGCACATCCCTCGCGACGTCCTGATGCGTCGGAAGAGGGCCGGCCGTCAGTTCGTGTTCGCCGTTATGCATGAGCGTCTACCTGTTTCAGGTACTTCACGCTGGGGTTGGTGCCAAGCCCTTCCAGAACCCGGTAGGCCCGCTCGTCTTCCCACTTCCTGGAGACACGCGAGTCAGGATCGTTGAGGTTGCCGAATGTCATGGCGTCCGTCGGGCACGCCTGGACGCAGGCGGGATTGAATGCCTGGTCCTCCACCTGCTTACCGCCGCGGGTACTCCGCCGGATGCGCTGGATGCAAAACGTGCACTTCTCCATGATGCCGCGTGTCCGCACGGTAACGTCCGGGTTCAACTGGTTGCGGAGTTCTTCCGGCCAGACGGGCTCCCAGTAGTTGAACAGCCGGGCGTGGTAGGGGCAGTTGTTCCCGCAGAAGCGCGTGCCCACGCAGCGGTTGTACACCTGCACGTTCAGTCCTTCGTTGTTGTGATAGGTCGCATAAACCGGACAGACGGACTCGCACGGGGCGTTGTCGCAGTGCTGGCAGAGCACAGGAAGGAAGCGCGCCTTGATGTCCGGGTAGTCCCCTTCCCAGTAGCGCTCGACCCTTATCCACTCGATGGCGCGACCGTCCAGGAAGGCGGACTGGTCGTTGAGCGGGATGTTGTTCTCTGCCTGGCAGGCAATGACGCACGCCTGACAGCCGGAGCAGCGGTCCAGATCTATGACCATTCCCCACTTGTGGTTCGCCCGTGTGTTCTGTGTACGCGTCGCCATGTTCGTCCTGCTCTGTTATGCCTTATGCACGTATATCAGTTCTTCGCCGTGGAGTTGTCGAGCGGGTTCAATGCCTTCCAGCTTCGGCACAACTCTGCGCTGGTTGGTGCCGGAGATGCGGACGCGCGTGGCGCCCCAGGCGAATGCGCCGGTCTCCGTCTCCTCCACGGGCTCCAGTATGTCCAACAGGTTCGCGCCACGCCGCGCCGCGTAGCTCGTGAACGCCCGGTGGCCCTGGCCCAGGGGCACCGAAGCCACGTTGGGTGGCGTAGCCGGGTTGATGTACAACGGAACGCGGATAGTGCGGCCCGTGGCCGACTCCACGATGACAACGTCGTTGTTCTTGAGCCCCATCTCCTCGGCAGTGTGTGGATTGAGTTCAACCCACGAGTCCCACGCCGCACTCGTTATGGGGTCCGGCGCCGACTGCGCCCAGGGAAGGTGCGCGTACTGCCCCGCGCCGATACCGATGCCCTCGAACGGTACGAGGTGGAACGGGTACCTTTGTGGATCAGCCGCCGTAACGCTGGGAGCGCGCGACGGAAGCGTGGGCAATGCTGGTCGGGAGCCGTCCGCGGTCGCACCGGTGTCCCACCAGCCCCCGCGCTCGAGCGTCCGTTTCCAGAATTCCGCGAACGTGGGTTGTACCACGGAACCACGCCCCCGCGAATGGAGGTCCTGAGCCAACGCGCGCACGGCCTCGCGCATGTTCTCCCACGGCAAGCCGGGAAGGCCGAGTTGGCTGCTTGTCTGCAGCAGCACGTCGCCGAAACTCAGCGTGTCGTGGAAAGGATTCACCGCGGGCTGCTGGAAGCCGACGGTCGTGTAGCCGGGGCCGGGGTTCGGTTCGTCTGTGCCCCATTCTTCCAACGGCGTGGAGCACGGAATGATCAGGTCGGCGAGTTCGCTCGTCTCGTCAAGGAAACTCGAGAAGCTGACGATGGTGTCCACGTTGCGCAGCGCGCCGCGAGCATCGAGCGCTCCCGGCAGACCGTACGCCAGGTCCGCCTCGCGCACGAGCACGGCGCTGATGTCGCCGGAACGCATGTCGTCCAGTGTCTGCTTCCAATCGCGAAGCGAGGTTGTCCGTATCCGCCCGCTGATCGGTTCCGGGTTGAAGATGAGCCCGCCGGAGCGGTTCACCGAATCCACGAGCGCGTTGAGTGAGTAGACCGCCATCATGTTGAAGAGGCCGTTCGCCTGCGCCCCCGCTGGTCCGCCGCCGATCACGAGCGCCGGCCTGTTGTGGCTGTCCGCCAGCTCGTGCGCCAGTTCCGTGATGACCTGGGCGTCGACGCCCGTCTGCGCCGCAACCTGCTCAGGCGCGAAGGCGGCCAGCGCTCTTGCTCCCTGCCCGCCGGTCAGCGCGGAGGCCGCACTTGAGTCCGCAGTGCCCTCGGCGATCAGCGTGTAGGCGATGGACATCGCCAGCAGACCCTCCGAGCCGGGCGTTGCGTAGACCCAGTGGTCGGCTGCCGCCGCTGTCGTGGAGTAGCGCGCACCGACGTGCACCAGACGTCCGCGCGAACGCCCATCGCCCTGGCGGAACTCGCCATAACCTCGGGAGTAATGGGTGGGATTGACCCAGGTGCCGAGAAAGTCCGCGCCGAAGTTCAATATGTAGTTCGCGTGTGCGATGTCAAAGTCAGGCTGCGTGTTCTGGCCGTAGAGCCGGCGCAGCGCCTCGCGGACCACGCTCTCGCAGCCGAGCGCATCGAAGCCCTGAAGCCGGATGCCGGACCCCTCAGCGAACGTCTGCACGACGTCGGCTACACGTCCGCGTAGCAACGGGGTTGCCAGCAGCACCTCGTCCGGCCGCCGGTCACTGATGGTGGTTGCGAGGTGGTTGATAGCCTCGTCCCACCCGATGTCGAGGAACGGTCCGCCCTTCGCGATGCGGAGCAGCGGGAGTTTGATCCTGTCCGGGTGGTAGAGCGCCTGCAGCAGAGACTCGGCGCGTATGCCGTGTTTTCCAGTGTTTACCGGGTGGTCCGGATTGCCCTCAATCTTCTTGGCACGTCCTTCCATCACCCGCACGAGCAGGCCTTCACTCGCCATACCGAGTTGGGCGGCAGTGGCATAGTAGTTGTCCCTGCCGGTCACGAGGTCTTCCGGCATCTCGACAGGGCTCTGCACCTGGATCTCGTGGTCCGGCACCCGGCATCCGTTAAAGACGACCGCGCCGATACCGGTGACTCCGGCCCATTTCAGAAACTGTCTGCGAGTCAGCGCCATTCGCTCTTTCCGCCTAGTAGTGACACGTCGTGCAATCGGTCGGTGCGTCGTAGTCCCGATGGCAGTCGACGCAATCGCGCATCTTGAGGTTTCGGACCTGCTCCACGACCTCCATGCTCGCGATGTCGCCGTGGCA
>JAPOOH010000078.1 GCA_026713505.1 Chloroflexota bacterium
GATCGCCCGTGCCCTCTTCAGGGTCGGGATTGATGAGGCAGCCGATGAACCCGAACTCATTGACGCAGCGTTCGAGCTCGGGCACGACGTGCGAAGAGTCCTTCGCGCCGGAGACGTGCGGCAGGCCGGCGATGCCCTGGAAGCGGTCCGGGTGCGCCTTCACCTGAGAGGCGATGACGTCGTTGTTCATCTCGCACCACCAGTGCACGATGGCCTCCGGCTTCTCGGAGTGCATGAGCTGGAAGGGGCGGGGCGAGAGGAACTGGACGTCGGTCTGGACCTTGTCCATGATCTTGAGGTTGTTCTGGGCGAACTGCTCAATGCGCTCTTCCGAGATCGAGCTCTTGCCGTGGTAACCGCGCCCGGAGAGAAGCCCGGCCTTCGCTGCGTACAGCTCGGGTGGGGCTACGGTATGGGCGTGCATGTCTATGATTCTCTGTCCGTTGAGCATCTTTCCTCCTCGTGTTCTCGGTTCGCGGCCCGATTGGGCTTGGGGCAGCAAACATACATACGAACAGCGCCTCAACATGTGCGCCAGGCGCTGTGCTGCGTTTCTACATGGGCAGGCGTGGAGTGTCAAGTATGAGCAAGCTATCGAGACTCTCCACAGGCCGCCGATGTAGCCGTCAAAGCGCGCTGTTTGTGGGGCGTGGTAGACTAAGCTCGGACCCGACCGAACAACGTTTCAGGCGGGCGTTCGCGTCCGCGAGATCCTGCATAACGGAGGTCACCGATGGCCGAGATAGTGCTGGGAGCAGGAACGTCCCACAGCCCGATGCTGGCATTGAACGCGGAACAGTGGCCGCGTTATGCGAAAGGCGACCTGCGACATCCGGAGCTGGTATCCCCGCCGGAGGGCTGGGCGATGCCCTACGACGAGGGACTGGCACGCGTCCCTACGGCGGTTAAAGAGAAGCCCCTGACGGACGAGGTGTTTGAGGCGCAGGTTGATGCCTGCCAGCGTGGCATTGCCGAACTGGCCAGGACGTTCAACGAGGTGAAGCCGGACGTCACCGTCATCATCTCCGACGACCAGGACGAGTGGTTCTTCGAAGACAACATGCCGACCTTCTCCGTATTCTGGGGAGAGTCGGTGCCCATCAAGCCCCGGTCGCTGGCTGCGGGCTTCCGCGACCCGGACATCACCCAGTCCATCGCAGACGGCTACGGTGACGTGGCGATGAACGTGCCCGTGGCGTCCGACCTCGGGCGGCACGTTATCGAGCACATGATCGCGAACGACTTCGACGTGTCGCATTTCACCTATCTGCACGACACCTACGGGGGACAGGTAGCGCGGCGCTATCCGAAGGAGAACGGCGAGTTGGACTCCGTGCGCACCACGGAACCGCGCGAGCAAGGCCTGCCGCACGGGTTCGCGTTCGTAGTGAAACGGCTGTTCGACAACGAGCCCCGCACGATCCTGCCCATCTTCCAGAACACGTGCTACCCACCGAACCAGCCGACACCGAAGCGGTCGTTCGAATTCGGGCGCGCAGTCGCTAAAGCGGTCCGCGCATGGGACAGCGACGCGCGCGTAGCCATCATCGGCTCCGGCGGGCTCAGCCACTTCGTAGTCGACGAATGGCTGGACCGGACGGTGCTGAAGGCATTGGAAGAGAAGGACGCCGAGACGCTGATGACCATCCCACGCAGCCACCTGTACTCCGCGGCGTCAGAGACCCAGAACTGGATCGCGGTGGGCGGAGCGATGGCGGACACGGACCTTAAGTTCGAGACCATTGAGTACGTGCCGGTCTACCGCACGCCCGCAGGCACCGGCGGCGGCTGGGGATTCGGGCGCTGGATCTAGCCACCATTCGCTACAAGCAATCGGACAGAAGCGCCGGTGGGATAACCACCGGCGCTTTCCTGGTTAAGGCGTGGTTGGACATGCTCCCATGATCGGCTTGTGCCGCTTCTATGGAACAGAAGCCTAGTTCGCCGAGACGGTGCGGAAACGCCCGACGGCCACTGCGAGGAACGCGACGGCGAACAGGGCCAGCGCGCCGATGTGCACAAGCACGTCCTGCCCTTCCGCGCCGAAAAGCATGAGCTTGTTGAACGCGTCGTTCGCCCAGCCGTGGGGCGTGAGTCGTGCGAGGGCCTGCATCCAGTCCGGCGTGATGAAGAGCGGCCACCAGCAACCGCCGAGGGGCGCCAGCGTGAGCGAGGTGAGCACCGCCGCTGAGGATGCGCTCTTCACGGTCTGCACGAGCGCCGCAAGCATGACGCCGAACGCAGACGATGCCACAGCCATGAATACCGAAACGGCGATGACTGCCAGAGGCGACGTACCGAAATCTATGGAGAATGCGAAGATGCCCAACACCCACAGGAAGAATAGTTGGAGCAGCCCTCGGTAGAGGCTTGCGAGCATCTTGCCGCCGACGATCGAGGAGCGGCGCACCCCATTCGCCAGCAGGCGCTCCAACGTCTGGGTCTGGCGTTCGCGGGCGATGGCCTCCGCGCCGAGTGCGGCTGCGAAGAAGACGAACATGGTGAGGTAACCGGGCAGGGTGAAGTTGGTTGCGTTGAACGGCTCCACGTCCCCCACCTGCTCGGATGTGAAGAATATGGAGGGCGGGGCGGCGCCAAGCTCGCCGAGTTTGACGAGATCGAGCGAACCGAGGCCTTCCAGTTCCGTGACGCCACGCACGGCGAGGCTGAGTGTGCCTATGCGTCCGCCTATGGAGCGCGCAAGCCCGTCCAGCACGGCCTTGGTCTCGGGGTCGCCATCGGCTGTGATGACCAGTATCTCGGTGCTCTCTCCGCTGAAGATGCGCTGCGTGAAGTCCACGGGGAAGAGCAGGTAGCCGGGGATACGGCCTTCGTGGAGCGCCAGCCCGGCATCCTTCGGGTCCCATTCGTCCACGCCGGTGGTTTCGGTGACGGTGAGGATGTCGATGACCTCACGGGAGAAACCGTTCTCCTCCTCCGTCGCGACGGCCATGCGCAATTGTTCGTCCTCCGGGCCGATGTCTCCGAGCGCGAGTGAGAAGGCGACGATGAATAGTATGGGGAACAGGAGCGCGAACCCGAGAGCGAACCTGTCCTTGAAGAAGAGACGTGTGTCCTTCAGGGAGAGGAGAAGGGCCTGCCGGATGAAGAGCCGCATTACTTCGCCTCCGACGAGACGCGGAAGAGCAGGCGGGCGATGATGAGGCACGAGACCGCGACGGCGCCGAGGATGGCGATCTCGAAGGTGGCGTCCCCAAGGGTAGCCGTCTCGGCGAGGATGCCCTCGTAGGCGTCGATGGCGTAGCGGTTCAGGGTGAAGCGGCTGAGGAGTTCCAGCGCGCCGGAGTCGGGGATCGGAAAGAACGTGCCGCCAAACACCGTCATGTACATGGTGACGAACACTGCAGCCCACGTGGCCTGGTCGTCGGTCCGCGCCACCGTGGCGATGACGAGAGCTATCGCGCTGGCAGCGGCGGCGACCACGAGCGCCAGAACGGCGCTCTGGGCCAGGGCGCCCGGTCCCGCGAGGCGCAGCACGGCGAACGCCAGAACGAGGAGCACGAGCGTTTGAATCATGCCCCTGCTGACGCCCGCCAGGAACTTCCCTGCGAAGAGTTCACCGGCAGTCAACCGGGTGGTGAGCAATCGTTCCAGCGTGCTGTTGCGCCGCTCCTCGATGAGGGTCTGCGCGCTGAGCGTCACCGAGAAGAGCAGGAACATGACTATGATGCCGGGAAGCAGGCGGTCGAGGATGTCCTCTTCCTCTTCCTGCTCGACGAGCGTCTCGTCGTCGACGACGCGGACGGGCGGTTCCCTGCGAGCGTCAGCGAGGAGGATCCCGATCTGAGACTCGAGGTCTTCAGGCGTGGTGGCGTTGCTGACGAGGGCGGCGAGCGCGCGGCGCAGCTCGTATTCGGAAGCGAAGCCGTCCGCCACTCCCTGGACGATGGCCGCCGTGATCTGGCCTGCGTTGCCGCCGCTGCCACGCCGCTTTACGCGAATGGCTGCAGGAGTGCCGCTCTCGAGCGCAGCCGTGAACCCCACCGGGATGACGAATCCGGTGAGGACCGCGGAGCGGCCGAGCGAGTCGTCCAGTTTGGCTTCTGTGTACAGCCTGACGTCGAGGCCTTCCACGTCCTCGATGCGTTCGATGAGCTTGCGGGCAGCGTCTCCGCCGTCGAGGTCGGCCACATGGGCGGTGGCGTTGAAGGACGTCTCACCGCCGAACACGCCAAGCATGAGGGCGAACAGGAGGATGGGAAGCGCGATGCTGAACGCCAGCGCGCCCCGGTCGGCGAGGAAGCGTTTGACCTCAAGGAGCGCAAGCAGGAAGGGGCGCGTCATGCTAGTCGCGGAGGCTCCGGCCCGTGAGGCTGAGGAAGACCTCTTCGAGTGTCGTCGTGTCGGGATTGCCGATCCGCGTCTTGAGTTCTACGGGCGTCCCCAGCGCGATGACGTGCCCTGCGTCCATGATGCCGATGCGGTCGCAGAGGCGGTCAGCCTCCTCCATGTAATGGGTCGTGTAGAGGACGCTCATCCCCTCGTCCCGCAGGGCCAGGACGGTGTCGAAGATGTGGTTGCGCGATTGCGGGTCGATGCCCACGGTCGGCTCGTCGAGGAAGAGCAGTCGTGGCTTGCTCATCAGGGCGATGGCGATGTTGACGCGGCGCTTCATGCCGCCTGAGTACTTGCGGACGGCGTCCTTCGCACGGTCCGTGAGACCCACGCGCTCCAGGATCTCCGCCGCGCGCGCTTTCGCCTCGCCTCCGGGGAGTCCTGCCATTCGTCCGAAGAAGACGAGGTTGTCGGTCGCGGAGAGCTCCGGGTAGAGGGCGAGCTCCTGCGGACAGACGCCGATGAGCCTGCGCACCGCGTCGCTCTCGCCTGCCACGGAGTGTCCGCCGATGCGAATGTCACCCTCGTCCGGATCTAGGACGGTGGAGAGCATGCGGATCGTGGTGGTCTTGCCTGCGCCGTTCGGGCCCAGGAGGCCGAATATCTCCTGGGAGCGGACGGTGAACGATGCGGAGGCCACGACCTGCGTGCCATCGAAACTCTTGGTCAGGTCGCTGGCAACGAGGAAGTCTTCCATGGAAAGGATGTTAGCAGAGCAGAGGAGGGGATTCTCTCCTCCGTTAGTCCGGCGCCTTGAAGTCCGGGACACCCTCGGCGATAGCCGACGTCCAGCTTTCGAGGTTGGTTACCCAGCCGTAGCGGCGCTTGATGGCGAACAGCGCCTGCTCGTGGGTCTCCGGGATGATGCCACCGCAGCAATCCTCGATGAGGACGGGGAAGTATTCGTGGAAGTAGGCGTCCCTGGCGGTGGCCTCGACGCAGGTGGGCGTCCCGATGCCGGTGACGAAGAGGTGTCGCACGCCGAGCCGCTTGAGGACGAGGTCGAAGTCCGTCCGCTGGAACGCGCTGTAGAGGTTCTTCGCGATGACGTATTCACCCTCCTGCGGAGCAAGCTCCTCCACGATCTCTCCGCCCCACGTGCCGTCGATCCCGACGGCGCGCTCCATCGCGGGGTCGCTCAGGTCCGCCCTGTAGGCGGCGCTCTTCCAGTACCAGGGTGAACCGAGGCCCGCTCGCAACATGGGATCGGCCGGGATGACCATGCGGGTGAATAGCACCGGCATACCCGCCGCACGGGCGTATGCCAACGCGCGCTGGATCGTGGGGATAACGCGCCTGCCATGCTCAGTGTCCACGCCCGTGAGGTCGAAGAAACCGCCAGGTTTGATGTCGTAGTTCTGCATGTCGATGACGCACAGCGCGCTCCTCGACGCGTCGAATTCGATGGACTCAGGTTCGGCTCTCAGGTTCAACTGCATCGTACTTCTCCGTTCCCGTCTCTCAGGGACAGTATCGCCCGCCCTCGGAGAGTGTCAATCGGCCTCAAGCAGAACGCCGTCACCTCCGGCGGCGCGCAACGCAGCACTGAACACCTCGATAGCGCGCAAGGGGCTCTCGCCTGCCACCTGGATACGTGCGATGAAATGACGGGTCGGCGCTCGCTCGGCGAACTCGAGCACGCTGCTGGCTGCGTCCTGCGGTGCTCCGTGCGCCGCGATGGCGTCTACGAGCGCATGCAGGTGCGCCGGCGACAGGTCTGACATCTGCGAAACGCCTTCGAGCGACGGCATCCGCTTACGCATCACACGGGAAAAGACCCGGTTCCGGTTCAGCAGGCCGGAGAGCGCGTACCGAGCGGCGCTCTCGTACGCATGCTCTTCGGACTCAGCCATGAACACCGGCAGACCGAGCGCGACCGCCACGCGGCCCGGTTCACGTCCCGCATCCCGAACCCCGTTCTGCACGTGCTCCATCGCGAGCTCCACGACCTCAGGGTCGAGTCCGACCATCGCGTAGACGCCGTCGGCGGCGGCGCCCGCTGCCGCCAGCATCCGCGGGCTGCTGGCGTTGACGTAGACGGGTACGGGCAGGTTGGCTGCGAACCTGGAGGCGAGCGTCTCCCGGACAGTCTCTGCCGCGCTCTTCATCTGCGTCGCCGTGGCGCCGGGTTCGCCGATGTACCGCACTGCGAGGTCCCCGCTGCCGACCATGAGCCGGGCACGCCCGGGTGCGAGCTCGGCAAGGGTCGCGGCCTCGGTCGCCAGCACCTTCGGGTGGCGCGATACGGGGTTGGCTACTGACGGGAAGAGCGCTACGCGGTCCGTCTGTTGCGCGGCAAGTGCGAGCCGCACAAACACGTCCCGGCCGGTATGCGGGTGGTCGGGCATTCCCACGCCCGCGAAACCGAGTTCCTCGGCCCTGACCGCGAACCGTGACGACTCGGTGAGCGGCAGGTCAGTGGGGTCGTTGACATCGATCCGCAGGCTGAGTGTTGTTGCCGGGTTGGACATGGACTCCGACCGCTGGGGTTGTGCCCACCTTATCACCGGCCACATAGCAGACGGGGCAAACCCATGGCTGCCCCGCCGCGTCAGGGGCTTGAGGGGTTTTCACTAATGCTCTAGGGCGCGCCGCGGCACATCGCCCTTCCTTA
>JAPOOH010000079.1 GCA_026713505.1 Chloroflexota bacterium
CGTTCAGGTGCGGGCGACCAACGCCAACGGGAATGGGGAGTGGTCGATGTCGGGTACGGGCGAGACCCGTAGGCAGGCCACGCCTACGCCGCGACCCACTCCCACACCACGGCCCACGCCCACGCCGGTCAGGGGAAGCTGGGAATACAACTCAGTGGAAGGAAGAGTCGAGACCTACCACATCCGCTCCTGGGATACGACGATTCCGTCATATGCGGACCTCGTGTTGGTGTGCGACACGGGGGGTGCGAACAGCGGAGACTTCGACATCCTGCTCTGGTGGGATGGGGCTCCGGAGTCTGACCTGGAAACGGCGGTCAACCTGATGTACACGTACAAGCTCAACCGCTTCAGGCAAGGCACGACCTATTTCTACTGGACGGGTGGCAAGAGCGAGATTCACGTGGACCCCAGGGAGTTCTTGAACGAGATGCGCTCGAGCCCCAGCCTGGAACTGGGGCACGTGGGTGTAGACGACACCATCTTCGCGGTCACGTTCGACCTGACGGGGATAGAGTACGCGATCAGCAACCTGCCCTGCGTCAGCTAGCTCTGCCTGGCTGCCGGGGCGGAGATTTCGAAGGGCTGAGGTCTCGGGTGTAACATACGCCACACACAGGGTACTTAGTGCGTGAGCGCCAGGCAGGCTGGCGCTCACGTTCGTCTTCATCGATTCCATTGCCGGGAGTGGAAAATGGTCCGTTTGACATCCGTTGCAGCAATCCTGCTTTCCGTCGTGCTATTCGCGGCCTGTTCCAGCCCAACGCCCACGCCGACGGCAACGCCTGAGCCGACAGCGACGCCCATACCCACGGCAACGTTCACACCTACACCGACAGCTACTCCAACGCCTGAGCCGACAGCTACGCCTTCGCCAACGCCGACTCCGACGGCGACGCCCGTACCGCCGCCCGGAGCCGCAGGAGCACCGACCGTGAGAACAGGTGGCGCGTCGACGTTGAGGGTGACGTGGGAAGAACCGGAGAGCGGTCTGCCCATCACCGGCTACGACTATCGCTACCGCGCGGAGTCGAGGCCCTGGGTGGAGGTCATCGACATCGGTCTCGCGGAAACGGAAGCAACTCTCGTCGACCTCATGCCGGGCACCGTCTACCACGTTCAGGTGCGGGCGACCAACGCCAACGGGAATGGGGAGTGGTCGATGTCGGGTACGGGCGAGACCCGTAGGCAGGCCACGCCTACGCCGCGACCCACTCCCACACCGCGGCCCACGCCCACGCCGGTCAGGGGAAGCTGGGAATACACACCATTTGCTGGAGAGGCCGAGGTCTATAGTCTTCGTTCAGTGAACACGACGATTCCGCCGTATACGGATCTGTTGTTGTTGTGCGATACGGAGGGAATGGACAGCGGAGAGTTCGACATCCTGCTGTGGTGGGCAGGAGCTGAGGAATTCGAATTGGATACAGTGTCCACTATTGACTACACGTACAGTCTCGATGGGAGTCCGGGGCGGGTGACCTATTTCTACTGGTCGGGTGGCCGGATAGAGTCCCATGTAGACCCCAGGGCGTTGTTGAGCGAGATGCGCTCAAGGCGCACGCTGGACCTGGAGCACATAGGCGCAGACAACGCTGTCTTCGCGGTCACGTTCGACCTGACGGGGATGGAGTATGCAATCAGCAACCTGCCCTGCGTCAGCTAGCCCTCGGCCTATACCGAGAAGTCGAACGGGATGCCGGCGTCGGCGGTGAACTCGACGTTCGGGCCGTCGCCGAGCGTGCCCGCGCAGGCGTCCGCCATGAAGGCCGCGACCATGTCCCAGCCCTCCCGGCTCGCTGTCTCGCTGTAGTCCTTCGGGCGGGTGACGTTGAACCAGCCGTGTCCGACGCCTGCGAAGACACGGACCCGGGCGCGCTTGCCCTGCGCCTCCAGATCGCGCCGGAAGCGGACGATGTTCTCCATCGGCACGAGTTGGTCGTGCTCCGCGAAGCCCGCGAATATCGGTGCTTTCACGCGCGGAAGGACATCGTCCAGGGGCTCGATCCCCTCGTAGATGGGGACGTATTCCCGGGGGTAGATGCCGCCGTGGAAGAAGGCGATGGCGCTGACGTCGCGCCCCGCCCCCGCGTAGACCATGGGCGTGCGTCCGCTCCAGCAGAAGCCGACGACGCCGACCTTGCTCCCGTCCACGAAATCGAGCCCGCGCATGAACGCGACCGCTTCGTCGATGTCGATCACGGTCTGCTCGTCGGTGGGGTCGTAGCGGGACTCGGAGCGCTCGAGGGGGCCGCGGTCCCCTTCGTAGCGGTGGAAGAGGTCCGCGAGGCAGGCGACGTAGCCGTAGCCGGCCATGGTCCGGATGACGTTCCAGCTCTGCTCGACCGGCCCGTAGCGCTCGTGGCACATGACCATGAGAGGGAGTTGCTCGCTCGTGTCCGGGCGCGCATACCAGACGCGCATGCCGCTCTGCAGGACGTTCTCCGTTATCTCCATGCTGACGCTCCTCCGCTGTTGTGTGCCGTGCGACTATACGCCAGCGGGGCAGGAGGCGCACTGTGCGGTGCGCAGCCTTGCGCTATGTCGTATGCTGCGCCTGCAGGATTATGTGCGAGTACAAGCCTCGCTGAGCGTCACAGGAGGACGGCATGCTCTCTGCTGAGAACACGGACCTGCTCTGCCGCGTTGGCCGCGGCACCGCTATGGGCGATCTGATGCGGCAGTACTGGCTCCCGGTCGGCTATTCGTGGGAGTACGAGGCGGAGGGACAGCCGCAGCGCGTGCGCGTGCTGGGCGAGGACCTCGTCGTGTGGCGCTCGCTGGACGGGACGCCCGCATTCACGCAGGCGAATTGCCCGCACCGGGGCGCGGGCTTCTTCTACGGGCGCACCGAGGAGGAAGGGCTCCGCTGCGCGTACCACGGCTGGAAGTTCGACGCGGACGGGCAGTGCGTCGACATGCCGAACGAGCCCGCGGAGAGCGTCTTCAAGCAGAAGGTGAAGATCACCGCGTACAAGGGCGCGGACTACGGCGGGGTCACGTGGATATACATGGGCCCCAACCAGGACAACCCGCCCGGCGTCCCGCAGTTCGAGTGGGGACAGATACCGCCGGAGAACGTGAGCCACGCACAGAAGATCATGTACGAGTGCAACTGGATGCAGGCGCTCGAGGGTGAGTTGGACTCGACGCACGTGTACTTTCTGCACCGGCGGCTGAACGTGGAGGACTCGCCGCGCTTCGGCCTCTACCACAACGACCAGCGCGCGCTGTTCCACATCTCGGAGAAGCCCTACGGCTTCACCTACGGGGCGGAGCGCCACGAGTTGGACGGCAACGTCTACTGGCGCACCACGCAGTTCATCTTTCCCATCTACGGGATGTTCCCCGCGCAGGACGGCGTCGTGCCGCTGTCGATCTACGTGCCGGTGGACGACTACCACACCTTGCACATGGGAGTGTGGTGGAAGCCCGCCGGCGAGATGCCGGGCAGCGGCAAGCCGCATTCGGCGCTGGCGGAGGAGCCCGGAGCGCTCGTGCCGGGCGTCGGGCCGATGAAGTCCGAGCAGCATGGCCGCTTCTTCGCGAAGTGGTGGCCGCAGGCCGCGCCGGACAGCGACTTCCTGATGGATCAGACGGCGAAGCAGCGCAACGCGACGGGCATTCCCACCGTGCGGCTGCAGGACTCGGCGGTCATCCACAGCATGGGCCGGATCATGGACCGGACGCGCGAGCACCTGGGTACGACGGACGTGAGCATCATCCGCGCGCGGCGCATGCTGCTCCGGGCAGCGACCCAGCTGCGCGAGGACGGGACTCCGCCTCCGGCGTCCGAGCACCCGGAGTACTACAACGTCCGCTCATGCGCGACCATCCTGCCGCCCGGAGCGGAATGGGAGGCGGAGCTGGCCGACTGGCACAACTGCCGGACGACGGAGTTCCCCCGCAAGCTCGCCGACGTGGAGCGAGCGTTCGAGGAGCGGACGCTCCCCAGCTCGCCGTCGTACCGCCGCTAGAGGCGCGACGCCTAGCGGGGCGTGTGCGGGCGGCTGTATGATGCGCCCGCAATCGAGCATGTGACAGAGCCGCAAGGAGGAAGAGATGCTGACGCAGGATGCAAACGACCGCTACACGCGAGTCGGCCCCGGCACCCCCACCGGCGAGTTGATGCGCCGCTACTGGCACCCCATCGCCGCTGTCTCCCAGATGAACGACAAGTGGACGATGAAGGTGCGCCTGCTGGGCGAGGACCTCATCCTCTACAAGGACCGCTCCGGCACCTTCGGCCTCATGGAGCCGCACTGCGCCCACCGGCGCATGAACATGATCTACGGCATCCCTGAGGAGCACGGCCTGCGCTGTCCATACCACGGCTGGCTGTACGACGAGACGGGCCAGTGCACGGAGCAGCCGTACGAGGAGACGGAGGACCCGGAGGCACGCTTCAAGGACAAGATCCAGATGAAGGCGTACCCGGTGGAGCAGAAGGCAGGGCTGTTGTTCGCCTACCTCGGCCCCGCTCCCGCGCCGCTGGTGCCGAACTGGGACGTCTTCGCGATAGACGACGTCATCCGGGACATCGGGGTGGCTGTGCTGCCGTGCAACTGGCTGCAGTGCCAGGAGAACTCGCTGGACCCGGTGCACCTGGAGTGGCTGCACGGCTACTGGTCCAACTTCATCTCCGAGATGCGGGACGAGCCGGAGCGGAGGAAGACGATCCGCCGCCACGAGAAGATCGCATTCACGGAATACGAGTACGGCATCTACAAACGGCGCGTCATGCAGGGCGGATCCGAAGAGGACACCTCCTGGCGTGAGGGCCACCCCATCATCTTCCCGTACTACCTGCGCCAGGGCGGCGACGGATTCGACCGCAACAAGTGGGGTATGACCGGCCCCGCGGTGCAGATACGCGTTCCCATAGACGACACGAACACGGCGCACTGGTGGGTGATGTGCCATCAGAAGGAAACCGACGCGCCCGAACAGGCCGCGGAGGAGATCCCCTTCTTCCAACCGCCCGTCATCCAACTCGACGAGAACGACCAGCCGCAGTACCTGATCCTGGACAGCAACTCGGCGCAGGACCTCGCGGCGTGGGTCACTCAGGGCGACATAGCTGACC
>JAPOOH010000576.1 GCA_026713505.1 Chloroflexota bacterium
AGTCGAGGTTCTGAAGTTCCTTAACAATGCCCACAATCCGGTCGCGAAGACTCGCATCCTCCGGGAACCGGATGGGTAGTTCTTCCAAGCTCTCCAAATGGATTTCGTCGTGCCAGAGTCCCCAGGAACCCGCCGTAACGAAGAAATAGTAGCGAGCAAGGGATGACCAGAACACGGCCGTTATAACAGCTTCCTGCCACGTTTCTAGTCCTTTGATACAGATTCCATGAATTGAATTGCGAAAGCAGTACTTCTTGGTCTCAAAGCGTGCGGTTATGTGCCCACCGGCCTTGATACCACGTGCAATCAAGAAGCGGCGCCCCCTATAAGCGTCCTCAAAGCCACGATGCTCAACATTGGCGGGAGCCGATTCAAATTGGTTGGTCAAAATCGGACCAAACGAGTGAAATTTACGCGCCGAGAGTACAGGGTAATTCCCTAACCAATCGGCCGGTTTTTTCTTGTTGGACACGGCAAAACCACGTCCTGATGAGAACTTGACCCCCGCGTGTTGCTTTGGCAAATCCCTCAATGCAGGGAATCTCTCAAGAGACCGGATCAACAATTCATCCCGGTGCCCGCCCCACCAGTAGATTTTCCAGAGCTTTTCATATTCAAGACAGTCTTGTTGCGAGAGCCAATTCATGTCGCCGCGGTTCAGGATGACCGAATGGACATTCTCCACTACCGCCGTCCGTTTGGCCGACCAATATTGAAAGCGACTGTCGGCCGGCATGCTCGCAGTCTTCTCGAAGACTACCGAAATAAAAGGAGACACTGCGCTTGAGTTGCGGTGTGTCCCAGAGAAGAAAACGCGCCGGACGTGCCCGAAATTAACGATTTGTTCTAGCCGCACTGACTGCAACCATACGCGCCGGAACTCGCGGCTATTCTTGTGATGTTTGAAAAGCACGCCCGAAGAGACAAGCAGGCCGGCCCGGCCACCTTCTTTTAGTAGTGTTCCGGTTAAGTGGATGAAAGCTTGGGACAATTCCTTATAGCCGATTGGACGACCCTTGTTAGGATCACACCATGCCTCAACCGCCTTCATGGCTTCCTGCCCGACAGAGTCCTTTTTCTTTGGCTTACCCCACGGCGGATTGCCCACAACGACCGAGGCACAACCCTCGCCGAACCGTCGTGAAACTTGAAGAGAATGCTTGCCATCCACGATCTCAAATGAATTTGCGTGGAGCAGCACATCAAGATAATGCGCTCCTGGCGATGTCCGTTCGCGCTGATGCCGTTCATCACTTGGTACCCACTTCAGATAAGGAAGTCTTCGCTCGTCGTTGATCTCTCGCGGTTCTTGGTAGTGCAGGAAAGCAAGATAAAGGCTGAATGCGGCAACGCGAACGGCTTCCTCGTTGACATCAACCCCTGCAATCTGGTCGCGGAGTAATCTTCGGAGCTGCGGCGGGCTGACGCGTCTGCCATTCTGCTGAGCGCAAAGGTGCCGTACCATGCGCCGGAAAGACTCGACAAGAAAGATTCCCGAACCGCAGGCCGGATCGATCACGCGCGGTTTCCTCGCGAGAACATCTGGAGTGAGCGTTCGCGCTAGCACATATTCAACCAAGGTTGGAGGAGTGTAATGCGAGCCTTGATTCTTCCCCTTCTCAGTGCGCTCGTTGTAGAACTCCTCGTATATCGTGCTGATCAGTTCAATTGGGATTACGTCAAATCGGTAGGCGAAAAAGAACAGGTTCTCTTGATCTGACGGGCTGCCGGTTAGAAAGCCCCTCAGACTGTCCAGATGCGCCTGCTGGATTTGATCACGCTCCTGAGCTTCGATAGGAAAGATATCTCCATTGAAATCGAGAGCGAGTGCCCTAAAAACCGCATAAGTGAATTCCTTATCGCGCAGGACTCGCAGAAATCGCAGTTCTGCGAATCTTGCATCCAGAGCGGGCGTGGAAGGAGGAGTTGCAAGAATCTTCTGCCAACGCTTGCTACTCGCCGCGACCTTTTCGAAGTATGCAGGGAGCAGAACCTCGCGATCTTCGAGGTAGCGCACAAAAATCGCGCGACCTATCAAGGAGTGAAGATACCGGAGTTCTGGAGGTTTCGATCCTTTAACGACTCCTGTCAATTGTTGCCGGACGGTCCTAAGGTCTCGGATAAGGGCACGATCCGAGCGATTGAGCGAATCGCGAAAACGTTTTTCACCAAAGACTGCACCTGTCTCTATCCGCTCTCGGTGAAAGGCTTCCAGCTTCGATTGCACATCGGCAACAGAGTTGGCGACCGTAATCAGACGATTGCGATCTTTGATCGCCTCGTGCGGCTTCGGCGGAGGTTTAGTCAAATCAAATGCGGATAACTCCCCCGGTGTGGCAAGGAACAGAAGCTGAGGGCGGGCCATGCACCAAATGCGCTCGTAGAGCGTCCGTAGTGTATCCGGCGCTGTATCTATCGTCTTCGCAAAAACAACAACTGGGTTGCTATCGACAAAGAAGATCCTATCGGCACCGACCTGCGCTGCCAGTTGCTGCCAATCGCCCTTTTCAACCCATTCTGAAATCTGCTCCGGCTGCGGTTGGGGCGTGGCCGGCAACAGAGAACCCTGATCGAATTCAAGCTGCCGATACACGGCATCTAGCAGGTCAGCGGGCGAGTCGGGATTGTCAATTATGGTGGTCATGCCTCCCTATATCCTCTTGCTCCCCTAGGATAACCCGCCCTGAGGATGCCGGAGATTCTTTGATATGGATCAAGCCACCTTAGCTCACTCTTTATTTTCGCCCGTTCTACTATGAAGTGCAACACTTGAGAGCCGTTGTCCCGTAAGGGATAGGCGGTTTGGCTGCCTGGAGTTGAGAAGGGGCCAGGTGACGGCGATACTCTCCGATATCGAAGAAGGAGGGTATCCGATGGCCGATGGCTACCATCACCTGACCTACGGGTCACGATGCCAGATTTACGCGCTGAAGAAAAGCAGTCTGTCGATCCGGGGCGTGGCGCGCGCGCTGGAGGTTTCGGCTTCGACGGTGAGCCGCGAGTTGCGTCGCAACGGTGGTCCGCGGGGCTACCGGATGAAGCAGGCGCAACGGTTCTCGGAGAACTTGCGGCTGCCACCCATCACAGCGCCCGCAAAGCCCAAAAAGCGACGCGGACGCCCACCGAAGAAAAAGAGCCCGGAATGAAACAGGACTTCCAAAAAGTGGGGATTTTTACTTCGGCACTGGAGTGACCCCCTGAGGCTGGACACTTAGGCGGCAGGATTTTGCCAGTACGCTTGCGGAGCCAGGAGGACACATCATGGCTCGGTATCGCAGCTACAGTTTGGAGTTCAAGCGCCAGGTGGCGCAGCAGTACCTGTCCG
>JAPOOH010000080.1 GCA_026713505.1 Chloroflexota bacterium
ACGTGACGCTCTACTCGTGCCTGCAGACGCTCACGAAGCTCACCGCGCCGATGACCCCGTTCATCTCCGACGCCATCTTCCGCAACCTCGCCCAGCGGAGCGTAGCCCCCTCTCCCTCCACGGGAGAGGGCTGGGGTGAGGGTGAGCACGTCGTTCCTGCGCAGGCAGGAACCTCGCCTGACTCCCTCTCCCCCCGGGAGAGGGCTGGGGTGAGGGCTGAAGGCGAGCCGCGCAGCGTCCACCTCGAAGCCTTCCCCGCCAGCGATGCTTCCCTCACTGACGAGCGCCTCGACCGCGCAGTGCGCCTCGCGATGCGCATCGCCAGCCTGGGGCGCAACGCGCGCAGCAAGAGCGGCGTGAAGGTGCGCCAGCCGCTCGCCCGCGTGCTGGTCAGCCCCCGGGCCGGGGACGAGGAGCTGCTGCCGCTCATCGAGTCGCAGGTGGTCGACGAGCTGAACGTCAAGGCGTTGGAGGCCGCCGAGCCCGAGTCCTTCGCAGACTTCGTTCTCAAGCCCAACCTGCCCGTGCTGGGCCCGAAACTCGGCGCCAACATGGGCGCGGCGCGGAGCGCCATAGCCGAGGCGGACGCCTCAGCGGTCGCCGCCACCCTCCGCGCCGGCGGGTACGGCAGCATCGAACTCGGAGGCTTCACCTTCGAACCCGGCGACTTCCTCGTCGAGGTGGAGGACAAGCCCGGCATCGCCGCCGCGTCAGAAGGGCCGCTGCTCGTCGGGATAGAGACCACGCTCACGCCGGAGCTGGAGGCGGAGGGCACGGCGCGCGAGTTCGTGCACCGCGTCCAGAATATGCGGAAGGCCGCAGGGTTCGAGATCGAGGACCGTATCGTCACCTACGTCACTCCCCTCGTGGATGCCCTCGCCGCGCAGGACGCCTACATCCGCCAGGAGACACTGAGCGACATGCTCCACGCCGTTGCGCCGCCAGACGGCGCCTACACCGAGGAACACGAGATAGACGGCGCAACGCTCACCGTGGGGGTTGCGCGGGGTGAGAGGAGCTGACCCATGACCACCATCGTCACCGGCGGACTCGGCTTCATCGGCGCACATACCGCACGGGCCTTCGCCGCGGCCGGAGAGCGGGTCGTCGCCACGTCTTACGAGGGCCACCGTGTGCCCTCATTCCTGGCGCGGCACATCGGCTCAAACCTCAAGATCGAGCGGTGTGACGTGGGTGAACCCGGCGCGGTCGAGGCGCTCGCGCGCAAGCACGGCGCGGATGGCATCGTGCACCTCGCCATCCACCGGCTGGCATCCGCGGACCCCGGTGAGGACCTCCGCACCAACATGGACAAACTCTCCCGCATGCTGGACGGTGCGATCGCGGCGGGCGTGCGGCGCGTGTGCTGGGCATCCAACGGCGCGATATTCGCGGAGCTGCAGGAGGGGCCGTTCCACGAGGAGACACCCGTGGGCCTCACGGGAGGCGTGAAGCCCGGCGCGTTCAAGAAGGCGTGGGAGGTGCTGGCCCACAACTACGCGAACAATTACGGGGCGGAGACGGAGGTTGTGTCGATGCGCATCAGCGGGGTGTTCGGCCCCACGTACCGGTCTATGCTGAACCTGCCGAGCCGCCTCTGCCACGCGGCGTCCCATGGCCACGGGCCGGACTTTTCGGAGCGCTTCGGCGGCGTCCCGTTCGCAGGCGATACGTTCGACCTCACGTACGCGTCGGACGTGGGCGAGGCGATACGTTCACTGCAGCTCGCGCCATCACTCGCCCACCGGGTGTACAACATCGGGCGCGGCGAGACGGTCACGGCCGCTGAGCTCGTCGACGCGGTCCGCGCCGCGAAGCCGGGCTTCGATGCGGAACTGCAGGAGGGGCGCAGCGCCCGCTACCGCCCCAACGCCTGCCTCACCAACGAGCGCATCACCGGCGAGACCGGCTGGCGCCCCGCCAACACCATCCCCGCCGCCATCGCCGACTACATCGCCTGGCTCGACTCCGGCGAAGAATTTTAAGCGCTGCCGCTCTCCATCAGCAGGAGGGGAGTACTGGGCGGCGCTCACTCTCCGGTGGCAGGTGCGTCCGGTGGGGCGCTCAGGTCCTGCTCCGGCGCAGGACAACGTAAGTGACGGCCGTAGAGGTGATCAGGCTGAGCAGTCCGCCCACTACCGGGACGGTATCGAGCTGATGCCGCTTATCCGTCAGCGTTCGCGGCCGCGCGCCCAGTTGAGCTCGACGAAGCCCTGACCGACGACCTCGCCGGAGGGGTCCAGGACATCGACGCCGGCTTCCCAGTAGGTGACGCCTAACGTCTCGCTCCGGTACTCGGACTCCTCCTCGAGAGGACGCAGCGCCAGGGAGAGCCCCTCAGCGGGCACTTCGACGTTCCAGTGCGTGCGGTAGACGGTGCCGGTGACGGGGCTGCGCCAGACCGGCTCGCCGGGGGGGAACGAGACCTCGTCCTCGAACAGCGTCCGCCCGGGCAGCCCCGGCCTGCGGAGCGTGGCGTAGCGCTCGATGAGGGGGCCCTCGCGCTCGTAGAGGCTGGAGACCATGAGGTCGGTGCCGTCGTCCAATTGGATGCTCGTCCAGTCCCACTCGACGGCGACGGGCTGGAAGTCGCCCCATTGCTTGTCGAGCCACGCCAGGCCCGTGACGCTGGTGGTCGAGCCGTCGGGGAGTGTCAGCGTGCCGCTCAAGGCGAGGCGCGGACGCGTGTAGTAGTAGGTCACTCCCGCGAAGTCGAAATCCACGAGGCCGCCCTGGTGCAGCAGGGGCTCCGTCGTTGCCTGAAGCGTGAGGTCGTACGCGTAGCCGTCGGCTTCGGCCTGCAGGGTGTAGGTCTCTCCGCCGGAGCCGGTCATGAGGGAGCCCAGGACGCCGAGCTCAAAGTCTCCCGGCGCCACCTCGGCGGGAGCGACGATCTCGAAGAGCTCCGCGTGCGCATAGCCTGCCGTTCCGCCGCTGAGGCCGATGTGGCGGACGTGGCCGATGATGCCGCTGGACGGCTCGCGTACGCGGAAGACGACGTCGTGCAGGGCGAAGCGCTCCTGCTCCTCGGTAGTGAGGTGAGCGTTGAAGTACCACCACTCGACGAGATAGGCGTGCGGCGATTCGTCGGCGGGGAGGCTGAGTGGCGGGTGCTGGCTCAGGGGGATGGGAGTCGGTACGGGGAATGGCGTCGGGGTGGCGGTCGGCGTTGGCGTGGGTGCGGGGGTGGGAGTCGGGGTCGGGGTAGGCGTGGGCGACGCACAAGCCGCGAGGAGGCTGATGGCGAGTCCGAGGGAGGTGATGACGCGTGCTGCCCGGTTCATGCGGCTACTCTGCGGAACCAGATTACCTGAACGGCTGACGCTTTGGGGAGTGGTTGGCCTAGAATAGTCTGCACCATGCGACTCGCTCTTCCCACTTCCCCACGCGGCAGAGTCCTGCTCGCCGTTTCCGCCGTCGTCATCCTTGGGCTGCTCTACCTGCTCGTCTCGCTGTACATCGTCAATACGGCGCTGGTGGCGGAGCGGAACGAGATAGAAGAGCGCCCTGAGGACTTCGGGCTCCGCTACGACGAGGTGGAGTTCTCCCCGCGAGACTGGCCGGAGATCACGCTGCGCGGCTGGTGGATACCCGCCCAGGACCCGAAGGGCGTTGTCATCCGCATCCACGGACTGGACAGCACGCGCGACTCCTCGCTGGGGATGGTGAAGACGCTGGTGGACGAGGGGTACTCGGTGCTCACGTTCGACCTGCGGGGCCACGGCGAGTCCGATCCTGCGCAGATGGGCGGAGGCATCCACGAGAAGGACGACCTGCGCGGCGCGATCGATTACGTGCTGGAGGAGCGCGGCGCCGTACCCGGACGGGTGCTCCTGTACGGCGATTCGTTCGGCGGTGCGATCGCGCTGATGACGGCGGTGGACGAGCCAGCCGTGGTCGGTCTGTTCTCCGACTCTTCGTTCACCAGCGTGTCCGACCTGCTGATCCAGGAGATCGCGGACCGCACGAGGGCGGCGCGGTGGAGCGCCACCGCCCTGCGCCCCGGCATCCTGTTCGTCGCGCGCACGGTGAAGGGGCTGGACATCAACACGGTGCGCCCTCTCGATTCGGCCGCGCTTTACGAGTACCCGCTAGGACTCGTGCACTGCCGCGGGGACGAGCGCGTC
Organism: Chloroflexota bacterium; assembly: GCA_026713505.1. GTDB lineage: Bacteria > Chloroflexota > Dehalococcoidia > Lucifugimonadales > Australimonadaceae > Bin16. Next base: position 4,128 of record JAPOOH010000080.1, read on the forward strand.
CCGCTCTCCCACCTGGCGCAGATACGCGCACAGGCGCAGGAGTTTCCGCACATGGCCATCTACGAGAACTGCGAGCACAGCCAGGCCTGGGACGAGTACCCTGACCACTACGAGGCGTTCATGATCGATTACTTCGACCAGCGCCTCGGGTTGTGAGGGACGCGCGATACCCTGACCCTGCCCCTTCGCACAAGGGCGTCTGCGTAATCGCACCGGCGGGTGCAGTCCTTCCCACCCACCCGCGTGGAGCGCTGCGGGGGGACACCCCCACACCCCTGGCAGCGGGGCGCCTCCGCTGCACGCCCCTGCCGGGCATCCCATGAGATGCGTTCCACCGGGGATGGTCTGAACAAGCGAACTCTCCCCGAGAGGATGTCGCGCGCTAAGCGCGGACTCCGCCTGCGGCTCCGCTCAACATGACAACCGGGGACGAGGTCCCTGCCTCCGCAGGAACGACGGAGACGGACTTGTTCAGACTATCCCTGGAAGATGCGCTGCCTTACCGACACGCATGGCGGTAGCGGCCAAGCGACAGGCCACGGGGATGAGGTGTATCGGGGTGGGGTGGGGCGGTTCGCGAACCGCCCCTACGGGAGGGCATGGAAGACGTGAGCCAGAGTGCTATGCGCTGACGGGGACGGCGCCGTCCAACGGTGGCGCGTCTGAGGTGAAGAGCTGCTCCAGGTCCGGCCCCTCGATGCTCTCATTGAGGATGAGGTAGCGCGCGATCTGAACGAGCTTGGGGTAGTTCTCCAGCAGGAGTCGCTTGGCGGTGTGGTAGGCCTCCACGACGATGGTCTGGACCTCTTCGTCGATCTCCTGCGCGACCTTCTCGGAGTAGTCCCGCATCTCGGAGATCTCGCGTCCGAGGAAGACCATCTCCTCGCGCTTGCCGAAGGTGCGGGGGAGGAGGCTCTCGCTCATCCCGTATCGCGTGACCATCGCGCGGGCGATCTGGGTGACGTGCTCGAGGTCGTTGCTCGCGCCGGTCGTGACCTCGTTGAACGTGATCTCCTCGGCGACGCGTCCGCCCAAGGCCATCGTGATGCGGTCGATGAGTTGAGGCCGCGAGTAGAACATGCGGTCTTCCTCAGGGAGGGACTTGGTGTAACCGGCGGCCATCCCACGGGAGACGATGGAGATCTTCTGGACGGGGTCCGAGTGGGAGAGCAGGTGCCCCACGAGCGCGTGCCCGCCTTCATGGTAGGCGACGATCTCCTTCTCCTTCTGGGAGATGACGCGCGTGCGGCGCTCCGGCCCCATCGTCACGCGGTCGATGGACTCCAGCATGTCCGACATGCTGACGGTCTTCTCGTTGCCGCGTGCGGCGAGGATGGCGGCCTCGTTCACGAGGTTGGCGAGGTCCGCGCCGCTGAAGCCCGGCGTCTGGCGGGCGAGGCGCTCAAGGTCGACGTCCTCGCCTAGGGGCTTGCCCTTGCACTGCACCTGCAGGATGGCGACCCGCCCGTTGATGTCCGGCAGGTCCAGCACGACGCGCCGGTCAAAGCGGCCGGGGCGCAGCAGCGCCGGGTCCAGGATGTCGGGCCGGTTCGTGGCGGCGATGACGATGACGTTGGTGCTCGTCTCAAAGCCGTCCATCTCGACGAGGATCTGGTTGAGGGTCTGCTCACGTTCGTCGTGGCCTCCGCCCAGTCCCGCGCCACGGTGGCGTCCGACGGCGTCGATCTCGTCAACGAAGACGATGGAAGGCGCGTTGCGCTTCGCCTGGTCGAAGAGGTCGCGCACGCGGGAAGCGCCCACGCCGACGAACATCTCGACGAACTCGGAGCCGCTGATGGAGAAGAAGGGCACCCCCGCCTCTCCGGCGACGGCCTTGCTGAGCAGCGTCTTGCCGATACCGGGGGGGCCGACCATGAGGACGCCCTTGGGGATGTGCGCTCCGAGCGCGAGGAAGCGCTCCGGGTACTTGAGGAACTCCACGACCTCCTGCAGTTCCGTCTTGGACTCCTCCACGCCCGCGACGTCAGAGAACATCACGGTGGGACGGTTGCCGGTGTTCATGCGGGCGCGGCTCTTGCCGAACCCGAGCGCCTGGTTATTGCTCCCCTGCGCCTGGCGCATCATGAAGAGCAGGATGGCGCCGAAGAAGATGAGCGGGAGGAACTGCAGCAGGATGCCGAAGAGGTTGCCGAGGCCGCCGCTGCGCTGGACCTCTACCTCAATACCACTCTCCACGGGGTCGATCTCCGCGGACTGGAGAATCTCGAAGATGCTGGTGCCGGGCTCCTTGGCGGCGACGAGCTGCTGGTTGGTCTGGCGGGTGGTCGCCACGATGCGGTCGCCGTCGACGGTGATATTGGCGATCTGTCCGTTCTTCGCTTGCGCGAGTATGGAGGTCAGGTCAACCTGAGTGCCGTTCTGGTTGCCCGAGAACAGCATGAAGAAGATGGCGATGACCGCCACAAATACAATCAGGTAGATGAAGGTGTTGCCGATCCAGCGATTGCCCATCGACTCGTCAACTCCGCAGGCGCCTCCGCGCCCGAATAGCTTACCGTACCACGGGTGCACCGGAAAAGCTCATGGTCTCCGCCTGCGTCCCGGCAAGCCTGTCCGGGCGACGTGAGACGATGGCCGGTACCGGGAGAGCCTACTCCTGCGGCTCCAATTCCAGGGGTCTGAAATAGAGCCCCCACTTCTCCATGAGCCGGGAGACCTCCGGCGATTCGATCTTCATCAGGTCAGTGAAGAACCCGGCGATGGCATGCGCGTGCAACTGCTCCGGCGTGGCGACCCAACTGGCCTCAGCGGGCACGGCGTACAGCAGGCCCGCCTGGTTCTGGGAACGGACCTCGACCCGCGTGCCGCCGTTGTCCATCTTCACCGTGATGCCGTCCGGCATGCCGTCCTCCTCTATCCTTCACCTACCAGTATACCCGCCCCCAACGACCTAGGCGCGTGCGAGCCAGCGGCACCCAGGAGAGGGGGCCACCCGTCGAGGCTGTGCCGCCGCCGCCATCGCGGTTATGCTGAAGGAGCCAGTACCCCGGGAGAGTGATGACGATGGAGATACCCGCCGAGATCCGCGACGCCATGGTGCAACATGCGCTGGAGGAAGACCCCAACGAGTGCTGCGGGATTCTCGCAGGTGCGGGCGGCATCGTGCTCCACCAGTACCGCATCACGAACACTGAGCAGAGCCCCTACCGCTACAGCATGGATGGGCGGGAGCTCAACCAGGTGCTGCGGGAGCTGGACGACAACGGGTGGGAGATGCAGGTGATCTACCACTCCCACACGCACAGCCCCGCGTACCCGTCAGCCACCGACGTGCGCCTCGCGGCGAACTGGCCGGACCCGTTCTACCTGCTCGTTTCGCTCATGGACAAGCAGTCGCCTGACGTGCGGCTCTTCATCATTGCGGACGGGAAGGTGGTGGAGGAGCCGGTGGTCATCACGTAAGGGCAATCAACGTGTCCAAGTTACCGCTGGTCTTGAAACTGCCCTTGATACCCTTGGCTTGGGCGTGACCCCATCTGCTCGAAGATGACTTGTGCTATCTGCATCCCCTCAGTCAATTCCAGTGTCCAAGGCCCTGCGTTGTACATCTCCAAAACGAGAGAACCCCGAAACCCGGCTTGGATTGTGGGCGCTGTGATATGCACCGCGAGCCCCAAGCGTGCCAAGGAGCTCTTCCCTTCTATTCGCCCAGCGAGGTCAACGGGGAGCGCAATGGTTTCCAACGTCTTGCCGATGATGACTTGTCCGTGCCTCATCTTGCACGGCCCATCACGATCCAGCCTGTGCTCTGGCTGCTGAGAGATGAGATTTGCAACTTGGACTTCTCTAGGGTCGATGGATACTCCCCGCACTTCGTCAGGAGAAGGGAGGATGCGCAGAGAAGGGTGCAGCAAGAGATCGACGGATGAAGGGCCGATGCGTTCCCCCGGGTAAGGGTCGATCTTGAGCCGGTTGTCGTCGAGCGCAGCCCGTATCTCGGTGTCGCTCAGAACCATGGGGCTAGGCGAAAGCCTCCTGCTGCAACGATTTTGGAACCACTAGGTTCGGACTGGTGAGCGTGCTGACCGGCATTGCTACGTAGAAGGAGTCGTCTGTTTCTGCAATCTTGAGTCCCCGGACAGTGCTGCCCGCAACGGGGTCTTCAGTCACTGCTCCATCTGGCACCCATGCTTCGAACACTTTTCCTCCTACCTGGATAACGACTACAACTTCGTCAAAGAACGAGTCCCGGTGGCATTCTGCGATGCGGACTCGCACCGGTTCGGGGTGTTCGAACCATCGAGGTTGTCGAGTTGCTGGGGATGCCATATCGGTGTCCTCCCTGGCGGCTTGCAGGTGGGCGAACCTTACGCTGGCGAATTCTGCAGTGCAATAGCGGCAGGCTGCTTGGAATCAAGGTATTCCGGCCACCTGCGGACGCGAAAGAGGTGAATGTCACGTCCTACGCTCCGCGCCGGCGGAGGTGCGCGACGCGCTCTACGAAGCCCGCGGTGTGCGGCTCGCGCTCCAACACGTAGCGCACAGACGCCCCCAATGCCGATTCCAGTTCGTCGCTCACCATGCCACTCAGTGCGACCTGCGGTGCCTCTGCGACGCCTCGTTCGGCGAAGTGGCGCAGCACCTTGAGCGTGTCCACGGAGAGCGGCAGCAGCGCCGCGGACGGAGCGGTGCAGGCGTCGCACACGACGCCCCCCATCGCGGGGGAGAAGCGGTGATGCTCCGGCTCGATCGCACGGCGGCACATGACGCAGGAGCGCAGTTCCGGCATGTAGCCTGCGTCGCCCAGCAGGCCGAGTTCCGTGTGGCGCGCAACGGCGGCGGGGCTGCGGCCTGATTCCAGCGCACGCAGAGCACCCAGCAGCAACCGGTACGCATCAGGGTGGGGGGCAGCTTCCGGCAGGAGGAGGTCGGCCAGCTCCATCAGGTAGAGCGCTTCTGCGAGGCGCGACAGGTCAGCCTTGACCCCGGCGAAAGACTCCGCCGACTCAGCGCCTGTGACGACATCGAAGGTGTGGCCGATGGCGATGGCGAGGTGGGTGCGGTTCAGCACGTCCAGGTGGCCGCCGAGCTTGCTCGTGAGGCGGCGCGCGCCGCGCACCGTAAGCTTGAGCTTGCCCAGCGACGGCGTCAGCACGGTCGCGAGGCGGTCGGCGTCGCGCATCTGGTAGGCGCGCAGCACGAGCCCGTCCGTCTTGTAGGCGCGCGGGCGTCCTCCCGGCGGAGGACGTTGAAGGCCGTCGTGGTATGCCTGCGCAGTCACGCGGGTAGTGTACGCCGCGCCAGGCGTTCGCCAGAGGGCTCTCTGTGCTATTCGCCCCCGTGCACCGGGACGACGATGCCGTTGACGAAGCCCGCGGCGTCCGAGCAGAGGAAGAGCGCGACGCTGCCGATGTCGTCGCCGCCGCCAACCCTGCCGACGGCGATGCGCTGCGCGGCGGTCCCCATCTCAGGGCGCACGATGCCCGCCGGGCGTGGGGTGTCGATGGTGCCGGGGGCGATGCAATTGACGCGCACGTCCGGCTTCCACTGGTGCGCCATGTGGAACGTGAGGCTGTGGACGGCGGCCTTAGCAGTGCCGTAGGCCGCGATGTCGGGCGCGTTCGGGTGGCGGTCCAGCCCGGAGGTAGAGCCGATGTTGACGATGGCGCCCTTGCCGAGAGCCTTCATGTGCGGGACGACGGCCCTGGAGACGAGGAAGGCGGTCTTGACATTGCCGATGTACGCACCGACGAAGTCGTCGCCGCTGATCTCCAGAAGCGAAGCCCGGCTGTACTGCGGCATGTCCGGGTTGCGGCTGTAGGAGCCGCCCGCGACGTTGATCAGCGCGTCGATGCGTCCGAACCGGTCCAGCGTCTGCTCGACCATGGCTTCGATCTCGTCCGACTCGGCGACGTTGACCGCTATGCCCAGCGCTTGCGCGCCGAGCGCCTCCGCCTCCTCTACCGCCGGTGGAATGGTATCCGCCGGCACCGACGCGACGACGACGTTCGCGCCCGCCTGCGCGAACGCGCGCACGCAGCCCCGACCGATACCGCCGCTGCCGCCGGTGATGATGACGGTGCGCCCTTCCATGGAGAAACGCGACAGGTCCATGAAGCCTCCCCTTGTGTGTGTATTCCCGCGCTAGGTCCCGCCGTGCAGGTCCAGATAGGAGCCGTTGAAGAAGGCCCCCGCGTCCGACGCCATGAAGACGGCGGCGCCGGCGATGTCCTCCGGCGTTCCGAACCGGCCTATCTGGATCTCGGCGAGGCTGCGGGCCCGCCGGTCCGGGTGCTCCGTCCGCGCGCGGCGGGGCGTGATGAAGTGCCCGGCGTTGATGCAGTTGACCCGTACGGGGGGCGCCCACTCCTTCGCCATGCTGCGGGTGAGGTGCATCACCGCGGCCTTGGTCATGTTGTAGACGCTCATGCCGGGCTCCGGGAGCCGGTAGTCCCGCGCTCCGATGGACGCCATGTTGATGATGACGCCGCTCCCGCGCTCCAGCATGTGGGGCACGACAGCCTGGCTGCAGAGGAACGCGCTGGTCACGTTGATGTTGAACGCCTCGTTGAAGTCTTCCTTCGTCAGATCCAGAAGGAGGCCGCGCTTGAAGGTCGGCCCTTGCGAACCGCCGACGACGTTCATAAGGATGTCCACCTGTCCGAAACGCTCAAGCGTGCGCTCGACGAGCGCGCGTACGGCGTCGGGGTCGGTCACGTCGGTGGGGACGCCGAGCGCCGCATGGCCCTTGGCCTCGATCTCGGCGACGACGCTCTCGATCTTCTCCGGTCCGCGCGCGGCGACGACAACATTCGCTCCTGCGTCGGCGAAGCCGTGGGCGATCATCCGTCCGATGCCGTCGCTGCCGCCCGACACGATAGCGGTGCGTCCGGCGAGGGAGAAGGCGTCGAGGCTGAACCCGGGGATAGCCATCTCTTCGGGAAGGCTCTGGGTCATGCTAGAACCACCCCTGTTCCCGGATGACACCCCGGAGGTAGGCGATCTGGCCGGCGTGCTGGATGTTGTCGTTAAGGATGGCGCCGAGCCGCGAGCCCACGGACTGCGGCGGCCTGTCCGGCGACGCAGGGGGGAGGAGACGGTCCAGGTCCTCCGGCGTGAGACCGCGGACGAACGCCGCAGTCTTCTCCGCGACCGCCTCGAAATAGCCGGTGAGCGTTTCCAGGTCCTTCGGGTCGAAGGTGTCTACGTTCTCC
>JAPOOH010000081.1 GCA_026713505.1 Chloroflexota bacterium
AAGTGACGCCGAAGAGCATCCGCATGCGGAAGCGCATCCTGGACCCGGACCAGCGCTACCGGGTCAACCGCGCCCGCGCCAAGGCCGGGCGGTAGGGTGCGTCCCCGCTAGCGGGCTACGTAGACGCTATCGGCGTGGCGGCCGTCCTGCTGGCGGTCGCGCAGCGCCTCGTAGTTGACGCGCGTGTTCTTGATGGCCGGGTCGGTTGCCGCGTTCCGCATGATCTCCAGCGGCTCGTCGCTCACCGACTCGAACCAGTAGGGCGTGCCCTTGGGGATGAAGAGCGCGTCCTTCGGCCCCAGCTCGACGGACTCGCCGTCCTTGCCGTAGAACTTCGCGCGCCCCGCCAGCACGAACCAGACGGCGTCCTGTCCGGAGTGCGCGTGCAGGTTGGTCTCGCCGCCTTCCCTGCTGACGACCTGGACGTTCACGCTGATCAGCCCGCTGTTGGCCAGCATGGAGCTCCGCTTGGGCGACCCTGCCAGGTCGGGCGTCTCGTACCGGATCGCCTGCATCCCGCCGATGCTCTCCTTCTCCAGGGACATGCCCCACCTCCGTTGTCGCGTTTGTCTGTGCGTACCATACGCCGAGTCGGACGGCGTGTCGTATAGTAAAAGCCTTGGAACGGTGAGGGAATATTCCGATGCCCATCAAACTCTCCAGGCTCCTCAAGGACAGGGAAAGGACCACTGGCCCTGCTCCGAGCGTCAGCGAGTACGAGAATCGCTACAGGACCGGCAAGGGCGGCGGACTGGAGAGCAGGCAGCGCGACTACAGGAAGGTCACGGACCTCTACTATGAGTTGGTCACGGAATTCTACGAGTACGGATGGGGGAGGTCCTTCCACTTCGCGCCCCGTGTCCCCGAAGAGAGCTTCAAGGCGTCGCTCGCCAGGCACGAGCACTTCCTGGCGCTGAAACTAGGGCTCAGCCCCGGAATGGTCGCAGCCGACCTTGGTTGCGGGATCGGCGGGCCGTTACTGGAGATCGCCCGTTTCTCGGGTGCCCGGATCGTCGGCGTGAACAGAAACGGCTATCAGCTCGACCGCGCCCGGAGATATGCGGAGGAAGCGGGGCTGGCGCACCTGACCGAGTTCATGCACTGCGACTTCCTGCACGTCGATGCTCCGGACGAGTCGTTCGACGCGGTCTACTCCATCGAGTCAACCTGCTGCGCACCGGACAAGCCCAGCATCTATGGCGAAGTCTTTCGCCTGCTGAAGCCGGGCGCATGCTTCGCCAATTACGAATACTGCCTGACCGACCGTTTCGACCCCCAGGACCCCCACCACCTCAAGATCAAGGCCGACATCGAGCTTGGAGGCGGCTTGCTCGAGATCGACTACCGGCAGACGGTTGACGATGCGCTCCGGGCTGTAGGGTTCGAGGTGCTGGAGACGCGGGACCTTGCCACGCAGACCGGCCCGTCGGTCCCGTGGTATCAACCCCTGACCAGCTCGGGCGTGTCCGTGGCCGGCTTCCGCAGCTCGAAGGTCGGACGCCTGGTGACCACCAACTCGCTGCGCGTACTGGAGAGGATTCGTGTCGTGCCGCGAGGAGCGGCCCGCGTGGCGTCCACGCTGGACCTTTGCGCGGCAGCCTTGATCGAGGCTGGCCGGCTCGGCATCTTCACGCCCATGTACTTCATCCATGCGCGGAAACCGGCGTAGCGCCTGCCGTACGCCTTCTCAAGCCGTGTGTCGTATAGTGCGGCCTGGCCCTCGTAGTCCACTCATGCGCGCTTTTGGCTCGGGAGGATAGTCTTGTGGTTGGCCCTCTTTGCGATAGTGGAAAGGATCGCGGGCAGGTGGTTGCCCGCCGCCCCGTCCCACCAGCCGTCCTATAGGGAAACGTTCTTGCGCGGGGTGTTCCTGGCATTCACCGGCGGCGTGGCTGTGCTGCTGTTCGTACTGCCTTCAGCCATGCTCGGCGTGTTGATCTATCTGCTGACCGACTCCGTCCTGCTCACGCTGGGCATACTGTTCGTGCTCGTCCCTCTCCTCATAGTTATGCTGGTGCTGTGCGTGATAGTGAGGCGCTGCCTGCGAGGGGGCGGATAAGATAGCCAGCACGAATACCAACGGAGGAGGCGCGCCCATGACGGACGGCAACCTGAAGATCGGATTCCTGAAACCCGGCGCAGGCAACACGCACTACGACGAGTTCCTCGCCATGGTGCCCGAGGGCATCGACCTGGAGATGGTGGAGCTCGGCGTCCTGCGCACCGCGCTCACCGACTTTGCCGCACGCGCCGACGCCATCATCGAGCGGGCCACCACGATGACGCGCGAGCACGGCTGGCAGGGAGTCATCGTCCCCGGCGCGCCGGTGGAGGTGCAGAACCCCGGACTGCGGGCGCGGCTGAGCGAGGCGCTGGACGTGCCGTTCACGACGGCACTCGGCGCGGGGGAGAACGCGCTCCGCGCCTTCGGCGCGAGCCGCATCCTCCTGCTGACGCCGTTCGATACATACATGAACTCGCTCGTCGTGCCCCATCTCACCGCGGCCGGGTTCGACGTACAGCTCGCCGACCTCGGATTCAACAGCGAGCAGGAGGCGATCGGCCTCGATGGCAGCGTCGTGTTCGACATGGCGCGCGGCGCGGTGCAGGCCGCGGACGGTGTGCAGGCGCTCTACTTCCAGGGCGCCGTGCTCAACCCGCTGCCGGTGATCGACGAGATGGAGGCAGAGTTCGGCCTGCCCGTCGTTTCGAGCAACCCCGCGATGCTCTGGTCCGTCGCGTCGCAGTTGGGCGGCACGTTCAGCATCGAGGGCAAGGGACGACTGGTCCGGGAGTGGGTTCCGCTGCCGTAGCATGGGCCCGTCGCAAGGAGCAATGGAAGGATGAGACTCGGCATAGCGCTACCCATCGACTTCGCCGGTGAACCAACGAGCAACGCGCTCTCAGAAGGCGCTCGGGCGGCGGAGGAGAACGGCTTCGACAGCGTGTGGTTCTTCGACTCGATAGGCCGCGGGCGGATGGCGCTCGACCCGCTCATGGGCGCGGCGGTCGCGGCCGCGGCCACGGAGCGTATCGAGGTTGGCCTCGGCATCCTGCAGGTGCCGCTGCGTCACCCGGTCGAGCTTGCGAACCGCGTCCTCACCGCTTACCTCGTGGGCGGCCGGCGCCTTCTCCTGGGGGTCGGCTCCGGCTCGACACGGGCCGACTTCGAGGCGGTCGGCAAGCGGTTCGAGGACCGGATGACGCGGCTGCGCGACGGGCTCGCGACGATGCGCCGGCTGTGGGACGGCGAGACGGTGGACGGCGTGAACCTCGCGCCGTCGGACGCGGTGCGAGGCGGGCCGTCCGTCCTCATCGGCAGCTGGGCCGGCCCGCGCTGGATCGCCTCCGCCGCGAGCGACTACGACGGCTGGATAGCGTCCGGGTTCTTCTCAGGGTTCAACACGCTCAAGGAAGGGCTGGACCGCTACCGGGCCGCCGGGGGGCGCCGCGCCATCGTGACCAATATCTCGCTCGACCTGAATGCGCCGACGGAGTTTCTGCGCGACACCGAGAACGCTTACCACCTGCGCTGCGCGCCGCCCGACGCCGCAGTGCGCCTGCAGCGACTCGCGGATGCCGGGTTCGACGACGCGGTCGTCGTCTATCGCGGCGCGGCGCCGCCGGACCTCGCGGCGATCCGCGCACTGCTCCCGTAGCGGGCGGCGATGGCGGAAGAGAGCCAGCCACGCGAAGGCGCACAGGACGAGGGTCCTGCCTCAGCAGGAACGACGGGACCTCACACAGTCGTGCCGACGCTCGCGCACCTCGTGCAGAAGACGGCGCGTCGGTTCGAGTCTGCGGGCATCGGCGACGCCCGGCTGGAGGCCGACCTCATCTGGACGACAGCGCTCGGCATCGACCGCGCCGCGCTGTATTCGGCGTTCCGCGATACACCGCCCGATGATGCGGTGCGGCGCGCGGAGGCGCTCTGCGAACGGCGGCTGAACCGCGAACCCGTCGCCTACCTGATGGGAACTCGGGAGTTCTACGGCCTGCCCATCGCCGTCGGTCCCGGCGTGCTCATCCCCCGCCCCGAGACCGAGACCGTCGTCGAGGAGACGCTGCGTCTCGTCGAGGGCGTGGCGTCGCCGGTGTTGGCGGACGTCGGCTGCGGCAGCGGGGCCATCGCCGTCGCACTGGCGGTCGCGCGACCGGAGGCGATCGTCTACGCGCTGGACGTCGCGGCACGCGCGCTGGAACTTACCGGGCACAACGCCGCATCCCACGGCGTGAGCGACCGATTGCACGTGCTGGAGAGCGACCTGTTGGCCGCGCTGCCGCGTCCCGTGCACGCCGTCGCGGCGAACCTGCCGTACGTCATGTCGGACGAGATACCGCTGCTGGAGCCGGAGGTGTCGCGCTACGAACCGCGCGAGGCGCTGGACGGCGGCGTGGACGGACTCGCGCTCATACGCCGCCTGCTCGCCGAGGCGGGCGGGCGCCTGCTGCCCGGCGGGGCGTTGGTGCTGGAGATGGCCCCGCGCCAGATCGCAGCCGCGAGCGATGCGGCCGCCGCCTGTTTCCCCGAGGCGGTCGTCCACGCGGCGCGCGACCTCTCGGGGCGGGAGCGGGTGCTCGTCGTCCAGGCCGAGCGACGTTGACCTGAGGCGCGATGATTTGGCACACTCTGGGACGAACAGAGGGGCTGTGATTCCCGCCTTCGCGGGAATGACGAAGAGTTTGCGGGAATGAGAAGAGTTCGCGGGAACGAATAAGGATCCGCGGGAATGACGAAGAGAAGGAGGAGCGAGGGACCATGAGCCATCACGATCACCACGACCACGACCACGACCACGACCACACCGAGCCGCCGTCCGACATCGAGCTGCGGGTGAAGGCGCTCGAATCACTGCTCGTCGAGAAGGGCCTCGTCGACCCGGAGGCGCTCGACGCGCTCATCGACCTGTACGAGGACAAGATAGGCCCGTCCAACGGCAAGCACGTAGTGGCGCACGCATGGGCGGACGAGGAGTTCAAGCAGTGGCTGCTGGACGACCCGAATGCAGCCATCGCCTCGATGGGCTACGTTGGCTCGCAGGGCGAGCAGGTGCGTGTCGTGGAGAACACGGACGACGTGCACAACCTCGTCGTCTGCACGCTCTGCTCCTGCTACCCGTGGCCGCTCCTGGGGCTGCCGCCGGTGTGGTACAAGTCCGCGCCGTACCGGGCGCAGGCCGTTGCCGACCCGCGCGGCGTGATGCGGCAGTTCGGCTCGGAGATACCGCAGGAGAAGGAGGTCCGCGTCTGGGACTCCACCTCCGAGATGCGCTACCTGGTGCTCCCGCAGCGCCCGGCGGGCACGGAGGGCTGGAGCGAAGAGCAGCTCATGGACCTCGTGACGCGCAACTCCATGGTAGGCGTAGAGGAGGCGCGGGTGCCTGCAACGGCGGGGGCGGCATGAACGGCGTCCACGACCTCGGGGGCATGCAGGGGTTCGGCCCGGTGCGGCCGGAGCCGGAGTCCGAGGAGCGTGTCTTCCACGAGGAGTGGGAGAGCCGGGTGTATGGCATCACCCGGCTCATCGGCCGCCTTGGCCTGTGGAACCTGGACAAGTCGCGCTACAACCGGGAGCAGTTGCCCCCTGCTGAGTACCTCGCCAACTCCTACTACGAGAGCTGGTTCGCGGGGCTGCGGAAGCAGCTCGTTGCGGTCGGCCTCATCTCTGAGGAGGAGTTGCAGACGGGCAGGGCGTCGGCCCCCGTTCCGGAGCGCATCATGGAGCGCGTCGTGAACGCCGAGCAGGTGCGGGCGGTGCCCATCATGACGACGAGCTACGTCCGTCCGGAGCCCGCGCCGCCCCGGTTCGCGCCCGGCGACCGCGTACGCGCGCTCAACCGCCACCCGCGCGGGCACACCCGGGAGCCGCGATACGTTCGCGGCCACGTCGGGACGGTGCGCGAGCACTACGGCTCGCAGGTGTACCCGGACCTGAGCGCGGAAGGCGTGGACGAGGGACATCACCTCTACAGCGTGCGCTTCGACGCGAGTGAACTGTGGGGCGAGTCCGCCGACGCCAACAGCGTAGTGTGCGTAGACCTGTGGGAAGACTACCTGGAGCCCGCGCAATGACGGACGCGCAACCGCCCGGCGGCGTTGGCAATCTGGGCGACATCCCGCTCGGCGACGACGGCAGGCCGGTATTCGCCGAGCCGTGGGAGGCGTCGGCGTTCGCTCTCGCGGTACGGCTCTCCGGCAGGGGCCATTTCACGTGGGACGAGTGGGCCGGGACGCTGAGCGAGGAGATACGCGCCGCGCAGCAGGAGGGCGACCCCGACCTGGGCGACACGTACTACCGGCACTGGTTGCGTGCGCTGGAGCGTCTCTGCAGGGAGCGGGGGCTGGTATCGGACGCGGAGGAGTCGGAACGGAAGGAGGCGTGGCGCCGGGCGTATCTCAACACGCCGCACGGCAAGCCCGTCGACCTCACCGCCGGCGGTTGAGGCGCCTGAACCGGTCCCAGGATGATGGGTCGTCTGTGAGAGAGGGCCGGGGTGCCGCAGCCGGTCACCCCTCCCACAGACGCCGCAGCGGCACACCCTCCGTTCGGCACCGCGGCACACGAGGCTCACTTCCATTTACGGCGACATCTGTTGCGACGGTGTTTCGGACGCGTTACGGAGTGGTAACGATTCTGCCCTCCAGCGCTGCCGCCCCCTTTGCGTCGACGGCGGGCGAGCCCGCATGACGGAAGTACGTATACTGGGCTGATGCGTCACGGAAGAGTAGCGCCCATCAGGTCGGAGACTGCCCTGGGCAAGGGCAACCTCTGGCGCATCCTCGGGTTCCTTGCGCCATACTGGCCCCGGCTCCTCCTCATCCTCGCCACGGTCGCCGCCGCGGCCACGATCGGACTCGCGCCCCCGCTGCTCGTGCGCGGCATCATCGACTCAGCGATCGAGGGGGCGGACCGTCCGCTGCTGCTCTGGTTCTCCGGGGCGCTGTTCTCGGCGGCGGTGGCGCTGGGGCTGGTCGGCGTGCTCCGCAGCTACCTGAACACTGTCGTGAGCCAGCGGATCATGTACGACCTCAAGCTCCGCATGTTCAGGCGGCTGCAGTCGCTCTCGCTCCGTTTCTACACGGAGGCCCGCACCGGAGAGCTGATGTCCCGGCTGACCAGCGACATCGCCGGCATCGACACCATCGTCTCCGGAACGCTCGTCACCATGTCGCAGAATGCCCTCATCCTGACGACGACGCTGGTGACGATGCTCGCGCTCGACTGGCGCCTGACCATCGTCTCGCTGACGGTGCTGCCCTGGCTCATCATCCCCACGTTGACGGTGGGCAAGCTGCGCCGCCGCCTGCGCACGGAGCGGCAGCAGCGAAGCGCGTCGGTCAACTCGCTCATGGCGGAGAGCCTCGGAATCAGCGGGCTCATGCTCATCAAGACGTTCACCCGCGAGCGGGAGGTGCTGGGGCGGTTCCAGCGCGAGAACTGGGAACTGATGGAGTTGCAGGTCCGCGAGGCGCTCGTGGGGGGCTGGGATTTCATGGTCCTGTTCATCGTGACAACGGGCGGCCCGGCGGTCATCTACTGGTTCGGCGGCGGGCAGGTCATCTCCGGCTCCCTGACCATCGGCACGGTTGTGGCGTTCGTCGCGTTGCTCAGCCGGCTCTACACCCCCGCGACCGACCTCATGTCGCTGCACGTGGACGTGGTCACCTCCGCCGCCTACTTCGAGCGCATCTTCGAGTACCTGGACCTGGAGCCGGACATCAGCAACGCACCGGGCGCCGTGGACGTTCAGAACGCTGCGGGCGCTCTCGCCTTCGAGGGCGTCGTCATGGAGTACACGCCCGGCAGGAGGGCGCTGGACAGCCTGGACTTCTCGGTGGAGCCGGGACAGATGGCGGCACTGGTGGGGCCGAGCGGAGCGGGAAAGACCACCATCACCTATCTCATCCCCCGCCTGTACGACCCCACCCAGGGGCGGATACTGCTGGACGGCGTCGACATCAGGGGACTGACGCTGGAGTCGCTGCGCGGGCAGATCGGCTACGTATCGCAGGAGACGTTCCTCTTCCACGACACCGTGGGCGTCAACCTGCGCATCGCCCGGCCGGACGCGACCTACGACGAGATGGTGGAGGCGTGCCGCGCAGCGTCCGTGCTGGACGTGGTGGAGGACCTGCCGGAAGGGTTCGACACCGTTGTCGGCGAGCGGGGCTACCGGCTCTCCGGGGGCGAGAAGCAGCGGCTCGCCATCGCGCGGATGCTGCTCAAGGACCCGCGCATCGTCATACTCGACGAGGCAACCTCCTCCCTGGATTCGCACTCGGAGCGGGCGGTGCAGACGGCGCTGGCCCGGCTCACCGAGGGCCGCACGACCATCGTCATCGCGCATCGGCTCTCGACGGTGCACGCGGCGGACGTGATCCTGTACATCGACGAGGGCAGGGTGGTCGAGCGCGGCACGCACACCGAGCTGATGGCCCTGGACCGGCGCTACGCCGAGCTCTGCCGGGAGCAGTTCACCTCCATGATGGGCGCCGGCTGGCTGGACTAGCGACAGTGGGCACAAGCCTCCCTGATCGTCCGTTCCTGTGGGAATAACATCCGTCGTTCCCGCACCGGCGGGAATCCCAGGTGGCCGCCAGGCCACACGTGCGCGGGCAGCGCACGCGGTGGGGCGGAGTGGAGGGCTTGTCATGTTGAGCGAGCCCGCGCTTCAGCGCGCAACATCCTCCAGGGGAGCGCTCGCGGCAAGGCCCTACGCATGGTTCCAAGCGTATCTCAGGGACGCCCACTGTCCACTCGTTCACACCGATCCTGGGCGTCCTTGCCATCCTTTCTCGAGCAACGAAAGAGGCCCCGGAATGTTCCGGGGCCTCTTCGTGTGAGTGGTCTGTCCGCTCCGGCTACTGTTCGAGCCAGGCGTTCTCGAAGATGTGGTGGTACATCTTGTTCGTTCCGCGCCAGCCCACGTTCTTCACCTCCGGCCTGGCAACGATGCCGTTGCCCCACACCGGGCTGGTGATGCGGTACTGGGCGCTGGCCACGTAGTTCTGCAGCTGCGACAGCACCCCTGGACGGTCCTCAGGCGAGGAGGCCCACAGGTTCTCGACCAGGGCGTCGAGCGTCGCGTCGGGTGCAAGCGCCATACCGTTCGCCGGCTGCGTCTTGCTCCAGTAGTACGTGGCGGCGAGGTCGTTGAAGTCGAACGAGTTGTTCCACCCGAAGTACAGGTCGTCCCAGGTCTGCTGGCTTCCCATGCCGAGGAACGGGCCGTACTCCTGGATGTTGAACTGCGCGTCGATGCCGACGGCGCGGAGCATCGTGAGCATGACCTCAGCGACGCTCTGCCACGGGTCGCCGTACGCGGGCGTCCAAACGACCGTTGTACTGAACCCGTCCGGGAACCCGGCCTCGGCCAGCAGCTCCTTCGCCCTCTCGGGGTTGTACTGCTGGTACTCCGCTATCTCGTCCGGGTAGTCGCCCAGATCGAGCGTCTCCGGGTCGAGTGGCCAGCCCTGCAGGACGGCTTCACCGTTCCCGCGGAGCGCGGTGGCGATGATTGCGTCCCGGTCGAGCGCCATCGAAAGGGCGCGCCGTACCCGGACGTCGTTCCAGGGCGCCTTGTCCAGCCGCATCCGGACTCCGAGGTGGAAGAGGCTGGGGCAGGACTTGATGAAGTAGTCCGGGTTGGTCCGCCCCACTTCCTCCATCACGCGCGGGCCCGCCGCGGGGAAGACGTTGATCTTGCCGGAGCGGAGCGCCGCGATACGGGTCGCCGGGTCCGGGATGATGTGCGCCTCGACCGTGTCGGCGTAGGGGAGCCCTTCCTTGAAGTAGTTCGGGTTGCGCTCGAATACGACCTTCGTGCCCGTCTCGTGTTCGGAGAACATGAACGGTCCGGTGCCGACCCACGAAGCGTTGGGGTCGTTCAGCGCCTCTTCGCCCGACGCCTCCTCCGCCACGATCCAGCCCTGCCGGTTGCCGGACGTCATGCCGACGACGAAGTCGAACGGCGACTTGAGGTGGATGCGGACGGTGTAGTCGTCCACTTTCTCCGCGCGGTCGTAGAACACCTGTCCGACGTACCCCTGGCCCGCAAGGCCGTTGGCGTAGCGCTCGTTGAAGGTGTAGACGACGTCGTCCGCCGTAAGTTCGCGTCCGTTCAGCGGCGCCTTGTCGTGCCACAGGACGCCCTCGCGGAGCTTGAACTCCAGGACGGTCGGCTCGACGTACTCCCAGCTCTCCGCGATCTCAGGTTGCAGCACGATCTCGCATCCCTCGCCGATCTGTGGCTCGGGCGAGTAGAGGGGGTTGAATACGAGTTCAGCGATCTTGCGGGTGGGGTCCCAGAAGCGGGTGCGGCCCCACGGGTCCCAGCCGGGCGGGTCGCTCCGGATCCAGTAGGCGAGCGTGCCGCCGTACTGTCCCTCGGGCTTCTCCATCATGGCGTCGTCCGCCTCCTCCATCATGGCGGAGTCGTCTTTCTCCTCCTCCATCATGGAATCGTCCTTCTCCTCCATCGCGGGCTCTTCCGTCGCCTCCATCGCGGGAGCGCTCGTCGGGGTCGGCGTGGCCGTCGGGTCATCCGACGTGCACGCAGCGAGCGCGGCCAGGCCGGCAAGTGCGAGAGCAAGGAGCGCGAAGGCCCGCAGTGTCCATCCCTTGGTCATGTCTTCCTCCCGAAGCACAACTGCATACAGCAGCGAAGCATGCTCCGCTGCGCGTGCGTTTCTACGCTTTCTCGCGCGTCATGTCAATGAGCGGCTTGTTTCTTCGCCGTTGCCGGCGCGTGCCGCTGCTACGGTTGTGCGTCGATCAGCACGAACGCGATCACGCACGGCGCATCGCCCCGGTTCGCCCAGTTGTGCACCGTGGCCCGCTGCACGAGCACGTCACCCGCCTGCAGGTGCACCTCCACGCCGTCGTCAAGCTCCATGTCGATCTCGCCGGACATCACCACCGCGTAGTCGATGGTGGGCGTTACGTGCATGTCGTACTCATTGCCGGGCGAGAACTCGATGATGCGGAAGATCGAACCGCGGTAGGCAGGCGGGCGTTCCACGGTGCGGGAACCCAGGTCCTCCCGTCCGGTCAGTTCGGCGGGCGTCGAGTCAGTCATCCAGGCGAGCACGGTCTCGACGCCAGGTCGTGGGGGGCGCTTGTTGCTTGCCGTGTCGTCGATGAGCACGACGGCCTTCCCGTTGTCATCGTGGCCCGTAACCACCCTGCGAACGTTCAGCGGCATGAGGTCCCTCCGTCTGGATGTAATGCTGTGCCAGCATCCTACGGCGAGGACGCGTACGCTGCCACATCCGACCCGCATCCATTCGCCTTGTTCGGGGAGTGAAGCC
>JAPOOH010000510.1 GCA_026713505.1 Chloroflexota bacterium
ATATCGGCGAGCTCCAGCGCCGGGCGGGCGACCGGCGCCGGGTGCTCGGCATGGCCCACCGCTCAGGCCCGGGCGCGACTCGGGAACTCCAGCAGGTCCAATGGGGACGGGGTGGCGGAGGTCTTGTCCTGCGCGAGGTGCAGGTAGCGCATGGTCGAGCGGATGGAGGTATGCCCGAGGCGGCGCTGGATGACGGGCAGCTCTACTCCGGCTTCGAGCAACCCGGTCGCATATGCGTGCCTCAGGGTGTGGATACCGCCCGCCTTGGTGATTCCGGCCTTCTCTTTTGCTCGCTTGTAGATATGCCAGGCCCCGTCGCGGCCAAGCGGGCGTCCGAGCAACTCATTGGGGAACAGCCAGGGCTCGGGACGCTTGCGACGCCAGTACTCGCGCAGTTGCTCCAGCAGCCGAGGCGAGAGCGGAACGTAGCGGTCCTTGTTGCCCTTGCCCTGGTCGACACGCAGCAACATCCGTTTGGAATCGATGTCGCTCAGGCGCACCCGCCCGATCTCGCTCGCCCGCAGCCCCGCGGCATAGGCCGTCATCAGCACCGAGCGATGCTTGGGGTTCGTCGTGACGGTGAACAGCCGTACCAACTCGTCGTGGTTGAGGATCTCGGGCAAGGTCGACGGCGTCTTCGCGCCGGGCAGGTAGAAGTGCGGATCCGGCACACCGAGGGTGATGCGGTACAGGAAGCGCACGCAGTTGCAGCTCTTCCAGCTCCAACCCCGTTGTTCGTGCAGGTGGATGAGATAGTCCTGAACCTCCTGGGCAGAGATCTGGTCGGGACTGCGGCGGTAGTGACGGGCGAGCCCTGTGACCGAGGCGAGGTAGGACTTCTTGGTGTTCTCGGCAAATCCCCGAACGGTCATGTCATTGATCATGCGCTGACGCAGCGGTGTCATCGTTCTTCTCCCTTGTGACGTGAGCGGGCACGACGCGACACCGGCAGAGGTCCCCGCCGGTGCGCCTCGCACCGGTCATCGTGAATCGTCGAGAGAAGGGAATCGAAGGCGACGATGAGCTTGACGCCGCCAGGGAGCCGGCTCGTAGAGTCACCCAGAGTTGGAGAAGAAGATCTTCCTCACGGCGGGCGCGGCGTCCCGCCGCGAACGCGGCTCAGTTGTGTGCCCAGCATGCTCGGTAGCTGGGAAGTGAAAGTCTTCTATCCAACCTGATGGAGGTGAAGGATTAGCGAAGCGCAAGGGCATCCCCGCGAGGCGGTGTCTGAAGGAAGCGTGGAGCAAAACCGCGACCTGACGAACAGAAACCGGATATGAGGCAGTCCTGGTCGGACGAGCGAGCAACTGGTCGCGAAGTCCATATCCATCAAGGGCCAGGCTTGTAGATCCGGCAGGTGTGCGGGGAAGGCGACCGAGCTTACCTGGGGAGGCCTGCGTTGTGTTCCGAACTCGGAACTGAGGGAACCGCAAGGAGACCTGACCACGGCGCAGGAGTCAGCAGAGGGCGTAGTAGGTCGTGCAGTCGGTGAGGCCATTTAGGCACTCCAAGGCCGAAAGGCGGAGCAACAGATAAGCCGAGCCGGTAACGACGACTGAAGGCCCGAACGTTTGGAAGCGGCAAGTAGGACGGACAACTCATGGGTGGACAGCGGCAGAACATCCAGTACTCGCTGGCCTTGGACCTCTCCGACCGGGGTGAACCCCCGCTCGGCGGCTGCCAAGGGACCGAACCACGCGTGGCGAAGCCCGACCCCGAAAGCCCGGCCCTGGTGGTGGAACAGATCATGGAGGAGGTGTGCGAGCGGGAAAACTGTGAAAGGGCGTGGAAGCAAGTTCGAAGGAACAAGGGCGGTCCCGGTGTCGATGGCATGACCATCGACGCCGCCAGGGACTACCTGCGGGAGCACTGGTCAAGCATCAGGTCTCAACTGCTCGACGGAACCTATCAGCCCCAACCGGTCAAGAGGGTCGAGATACCCAAACCAGACGGCGGGGTCAGGAAACTCGGCGTGCCCTGTGTCGTCGACCGACTGGTCCAGCTGGCCGTGCTGCGCGCCCTGGA